>NZ_JBIQNC010000213.1:0-7860 GCF_044462705.1 Xenophilus sp. | reverse complement strand
GAAGCCGTCTTTGTCTGCGGTGAAGGTGCCGATGTTGGCCATGATGTTTTCTCCTTTCGGTTGAACAAGGTTCGCGCCCATCGCGTCCTTGTTGTGATCCGGCCGGCAGGGGACGGGCTGGCCGCACCGCTTGCGGTCGAAACGCAGTGGAGAGCCGGGAGGCGAAAAGAATTTGCTGCGCGAGGAAGCCGTGCAGCGGCGGGGAAATTGTTTTCGCCGGACGGTTGCAGCCATGAAGCCCGAGGCGCAGCCGCGCCACCGCCAGGATTCACAACGAGACAAGGACGCCTTGGGTCGAACCGCTCCGAAAGGAGATAGGGCCTGCTCGGCATCCCCGCTCGAAGGCTTCTCCGGCTCGCCCGCTGACGCGGGCGAGGTCAACCCCGCAACGACAGGCGAGAACGCCTCCACCACACCTTGCGGCGCCGGTCTTGAGGCGTGGCGTGGAAGCTCCATAGCGATGCCGGGCGGGTTGTCCGTGAACCGTCCTTCGTGACGTGATGGGCAGGAACCGCCAGCGTTGAGGACGGCACGCACCTGCATAACCTGCCGCAGCAAGCGCCAGCGTGTTCGCCAGCGCCCCGTTCATCGCGGCGGGGCGCTGGACGGGCCGATCCGGCGCAGCCGGTTCGGCCACATCGAGGGGCGCCAAGCTGCGCGCGGCGGGGATAGCCCGCAGGGCTTTCCCCTGGAGGCAAGCGAAGCGCGCAGCGCCGCAGGCGCGAAGGCGTGAGCAACTGTCTTGAAAGTCAAGCCTCGCAAGCGCGCAGGCTCCATTCAATTGAAGCGTTTTGCCAATGATTCAATAAATGTTGTATTATCGAATCATGAACGAGACCCAAGCCATTTCCGCCCTCGGCGCCCTGGCCCATACCCAGCGGCTGCGCGTGTTCCGCGCCCTGGTGGTCGCCGGCCCCGAAGGGCTGACACCCAGCGTCCTCGCCGACCAGCTCGACGTGGCCCGCAACTCCCTGTCCTTCCACCTGAAAGAACTGGCCCATGCCGGCCTGGTCACCATCGAGCAGCAGGGCCGCAACCTGATCTACCGCGCCGACTTCACCCAGATGAATGGGCTGCTCGGCTATCTGACCGAGCACTGCTGCCAGGGCGGCGCGTGCGAGGTCACCGAATCCTCCTCTGCCTGTACTTCCTGCTGAAAGGATCACCCCCATGAAGCGCTTTCACGTCCACCTGCACGTCGATGACCTGAACCGCAGCATCGGCTTCTATTCCCAACTGTTCGCCGCGCAGCCCGCGCGCGTCGAAGGCGACTACGCCAAATGGATGCTCGAAGACCCGCCGGTCAACTTCGCCATCTCCACACGTGGCAACAAGCCGGGCATCGACCACCTGGGTATCCAGACCGACGATGCCGAGGAATTGGCGGTGCTGAAGGCCCGCGCCGAGGCGGCCGACATGACGCTGCTGGACGAGGGCACCACGACCTGCTGCTACGCGCGCAGCGAGAAGCACTGGATCACCGATCCGCAGGGCGTGGCCTGGGAGCACTTCCACACGCTGGGCAACATTCCGGTCTTTAACGAAGCGGCGCCTGCAGCGACTTCCGCCGCAGCGTGCTGTACCCCGGTGCGCGGCAAGCCGGTGGGCGTTGCGGTGAAGCCGGCTTCCTCCTGCTGCTGATGTGAGATACCCATGACCACCGACAAGACCTACAACGCCCTGTTCATCTGCACGGGTAACTCGGCCCGCTCCATCCTGGCCGAAGGCATCCTCAATGAATTGGGCCAGGGGCGCTTTCGCGCCTACTCGGCGGGCAGCCACCCCAAGGGCGAAGTCCACCCACTGGCGCTCGCCACGCTGGAGCGGCTGCACATGCCGACCGCCGGCTACCGCAGCAAGAACTGGGACGAGTTCGCGGCGCCCGGTGCGCCGGAGCTGGATTTCATCTTCACGGTCTGCGACAACGCCGCCGGCGAGGTCTGCCCCGTGTGGCCGGGACGCCCGATGTCGGCGCATTGGGGTGTGCCTGATCCCGCAGCCGTCGAGGGCACCGACGAACAGAAGCGCAAGGCATTCACGGATGCGGCGCTGACCTTGCGCCGGCGCATCGAGCTATTCCTGTCGCTGCCGATGCAACGCCTGGATGCCATGTCGCTGCAGCACGAGCTGCGCAGCATCGGCACGAAGTGAGGTCTGCGCGATGAGTGTTGGAACCCAAACGGCCAGCCGCGTGCCGGCCGCCCCCACCATGAGCGTCTTCGAGCGCTACCTGAGCGTGTGGGTACTGCTGTGCATCGTCGCCGGTATCGCGCTCGGCCAGTTCGCGCCCAGCGTGTTCCATGCCATCGGCCGCATGGAGATCGCGCAGGTCAACCTGCCGGTGGGCCTGCTGATCTGGGTGATGATCATTCCCATGCTGCTCAAGGTGGACTTCGGCGCTCTCGGCCAAGTCAAGCAGCATTGGCGCGGCATCGGCGTGACGCTGTTCGTCAACTGGGCCGTCAAACCCTTCTCGATGGCGCTACTCGCCTGGATCTTCATCCGCCAGGTCTTCGCGCAGTGGCTGCCCTCCGACCAGCTCGACAGCTATGTCGCGGGCCTGATCCTGCTGGCCGCCGCACCCTGCACGGCAATGGTGTTCGTCTGGAGCCGGCTGACCGGGGGCGATCCTGTGTTCACGCTGTCGCAGGTGGCGCTGAACGACACCATCATGGTCTTCGCCTTCGCCCCAATCGTGGGCCTGCTACTGGGCTTATCGTCCATTACGGTGCCGTGGGACACCTTACTGGTATCGGTCGGTCTGTACATCGTGATTCCGGTCATCCTGGCCCAGCTCTGGCGCCGCGCGTTGCTGAGCAAGGGCCAAGCCGCCTTCGACCGGGCGCTGGAGCGCATCGGCCCTCTGTCGATCGCGGCGCTGCTGCTCACGCTGGTGCTGCTGTTCGCCTTCCAGGGCGAGGCCATCATCCGCCAGCCGCTGGTGATCGCCATGTTGGCGGTGCCGATCCTGATCCAGGTGTTCTTCAACTCCGGGTTGGCCTACTGGCTCAACCGTCGGCTGGGCGAGCAGCACAACATTGCCTGTCCCTCGGCGCTGATTGGTGCCTCCAACTTCTTCGAGCTGGCCGTGGCCGCCGCCATCAGCCTGTTCGGCTTCCAGTCCGGCGCGGCGTTGGCCACCGTGGTCGGCGTGCTGATCGAGGTACCCGTGATGCTGCTGGTCGTGCGCGTGGTCAACCGCTCGCGCGGCTGGTACGAATGCGGCCCGAACTCCGCCACCCGATAACCAACCAGGTCACTCCCATGAGCACCGTCACGATCTACCACAATCCCGACTGCGGCACCTCGCGCAACGTGCTGGCCCTGATCCGCAACAGCGGCGAGGAGCCCACGGTCATCGAGTACCTGAAGACCCCGCCCGATCGGGCGACGCTGATGGTGCTGATCGCCGCAATGGGCGTATCGGCGCGCGCCGTGCTGCGCGAGAAAGGCACGCCCTATGCCGAACTGGGCCTGGGCGACCCGCAGTGGGGCGATGACCGGTTGATCGACTTCATGCTCCAGCATCCCATCCTCATCAACCGGCCCATTGTGGTCACGCCGCTGGGCACGCGCCTGTGCCGGCCTTCGGAGGCCGTGCTGGACATCCTGCCGCAGCCGCAGCGCGGCGCGTTCCGCAAGGAAGACGGCGAAGCCGTGGTGGATGCGGAGGGTCGCAGGGTCTGAGACCTCCCGCACAAGCGGCAGGCAATCTGAAGTGAGGCTGGTATTATCGAATTTCGTTATCGATATTCGATATGAAAGAGAAACCTACTCCACGTGCCATGGAGCACCACGACCTGCTGTCGGGGCTGATCCGCCTGCATGTGCTGCACCACGCAGCCGAGCAGGAGATCTACGGGCAATGGATGATCGACGAGCTGGCCCACCACGGCTACCGCCTCTCCCCCGGAACGCTGTACCCGATGCTGCACAAGATGGAGCGCGACGGCTACCTCGTCTCCCGCCAGGAGCGTGAAGGGCGCACCGTGCGCAAGCTCTACACGATCACGCCCAAGGGCAAGGAAGGCTTGGCGCTGGCCAAGGACCGCATCCGGGAGTTCACCGGGGAGGCGATGCACAAATGACAGATTCCACCAACACCTTGCAGCATGAGGCCGCTGCCGCGCGCGGCTCACCCGTCGAAGTCTTCGGCGCCTTCCTCAAGCTGGGGCTGACCTCCTTCGGCGGGCCGATCGCGCATCTGGGCTATTTCCGCTCGGAGTTCGTCGAGCGTCGCCGCTGGCTGGATGACCGCAGCTACTCCGATCTGGTCGCCCTGTGCCAGTTCCTGCCGGGGCCGGCCAGCAGCCAGGTCGGTATGGCGCTGGGGTTGGGCCGCGCGGGCTGGCTGGGGCTGCTGGCGGCCTGGGCCGGATTCACCTTGCCATCGGCGATTGCGCTGATCCTGTTCGCCTTTGGCATCGCCGAGTACCAGGGGCTGGCCCAGTCCGGCTGGGTGCACGGGCTCAAGGTCGTCGCCGTGGCCATCGTGGCGCAAGCGGTCTGGGGGATGGCCAAGTCGTTGTGCCCGGACCGGCCGCGCGCCGCGCTGGCCATTCTGGCGGCGCTGCTGACCATGGTCCTGCCCTCGGCCGCGGGACAGCTTGCCGCCATCGCGGTGGCAGGGCTGCTGGGCTGGTGGACATTGAAGATCGCGCAACCCGGCGGCGGCCACGCCCACAGCTACCCCGTCTCGCGCAAGCTGGGCATCGTGGCGCTGCTGCTGTTTGCCGCACCGCTCGTCGGGCTGCCCCTGTGGGCGGCAGCCACGGACTCGTCCACGATAGCCCTGCTGGAAGGGGTGTACCGCTCCGGTGCACTGGTCTTCGGCGGTGGACACGTTGTGCTGCCGCTGCTGCAGGCCTCGGTGGTGCCCAGCGGCGTCGTGAGCAATGCCGACTTCCTGGCCGGCTACGGTGCGGCGCAGGCCGTGCCGGGGCCGCTGTTCACTTTCTCGGCCTACCTCGGCGCGGTCGCCCACGGACCGCTGCATGGCTGGATCGGCGGGCTGGCACTCCTGGGCACGATCTTCCTCCCCGCTTTTTTCATGCTGGTCGGTGCACTGCCGTTCTGGGAAGGGCTGCGCCACCGCGCGGGCATCCAGACGGCCATGGCCGGCATCAACGCCGGCGTGGTCGGTATTCTGGTGTCCGCCCTCTATGACCCGGTATGGACGAGTGCCATCCACAGCAAGGCGGATTTTGGGCTGGCGCTGCTCTCGTTCGGACTGCTGACGGTGGGGCGCGTGCCGCCGGCGCTCGTGGTGCTGTTAGCCGGGCTGGTGGGCTGGGTCATGGCGATGGGCGTCTGAATCTCATGTGGCACACCCTGACCATCCAGCTCCGACACGAAACCGCCGACGACATTGCCGCCATCGAAGCGGTCACGACCGCCGCCTTCGCTGATGCACCACACACCAGCCACACCGAGCAATTCATCGTGCGCGCCTTGCGTGCCGCCAACGAACTGACGCTTTCCATCGTGGCCGAAGAACATGGGCGCGTCGTCGGTCACGTCGCGCTGTCGCCAGTAACGATCACCCATGAGCACAGGCGAAAGACCGAGGGCTGGTATGGGTTGGGGCCGATCTCCGTCCTGCCGCCAAGGCAGGGGCGAGGCATCGGTTCGCGCCTGATGGAACAGGCGCTGTCTGAACTGCGGGCTATGCAGGCCGCAGGCTGCGTGCTGCTGGGAGATCCAACGTACTACAAGCGCTTTGGCTTCCAGGCCCATGCGGGCTTGCAACTGCCGGGCGTGCCGCCCGGCTATTTCATGGCGCTGGCCCTGCATGGGACAGTGCCGGAAGGCATCGCGCACTACAGCGATGCCTTCAACGCCGCCGCCTGAGCCAGCGCGAAGGCGGCGGCGTTTTAATTCGGCTATTGGCCTTGAACACCGGGCGCGGCCACTGTCGCACCCGGATTTCGCGTCCACCGCGCCCAGGGCGGAACGGCCTGGGCGCGGTGCTGATCGCGGTTATTCCTTCGTCTCGATGCGCCACCACACAAAGCGAAGCGCCCCGGTCGAGGCCGGGGCGCTTGCCTTCGGCGCGGGTCAAGCGGCCAGTGCCTCGGCGGGTTCATCCGCCATTGCCTCGGTATCCTCCGGGGCGTCCTGCTCCGGGCCTTCTTCCTGCGCGGCCTCCTGCGGGCCTTCGGCCTTGAAGATGGCGGGCATCCAGCCGGTGCCATCGGCCAGCCGCTCGGCCTCACTGGCAATGTCGGCCTTCTTGAGCTTCGCCAGCCGGGTGACGAATTCCGGTGCAAACGCGCCCACGGCATCCAGAATCACGGCCTTGGAAACGTGCTTGAAGTAGCCTTCTGCGGTCGGCTTCCACCATGCGGCCATGTCGAGGCCCACGGCCTGCGCCAGTTCCTTGCCGGGCTGGTGCGGCGTGGCACGGGGCGTCACCACGTCCACCGTGGAAGCCACGCACACGGCCAGCAGCCGCACCAGTTCGTCTTGCGACTTCGCCAGCAGCGCGGCGAACAGTTCGGCGCTGTCCTCCGGCAAGGCTTCACCGGCTACCTGTTGCAGTTCGCGCAGCGCCACGGCGGCAGGCGATTCCGGCCAGTCCGGGGCCATGCCTTCCAGCCGGTCTTGCGCCGTGAGGCGCACGCCGAGTGGCAGTCCATCGCCGTAGGCGTCGGGCTGCAAGACCTTCTGCACCATGCCATGCACCAGCGCGGCCAGCGCGACGTGCGGATGCCGTGCGACTTCGATTTGCAGCGCCGCCGTGCGATGGGCGCTCAACCACTGCGCCAGCCGGTCGGACAGGCTCGCGGCCTTGGGCGCGTCGTCGGCGTCCTCGTGCTCGTCGTTGGCGGCTTCGCCTTCGGTGCTGCCGAAACCGCGCCGCAGCTTTTCAAGCGTGCGCAGCGCCTTCGCCTCGGCTTCGCGCAGCAGGCCGCGATGAATGACGGCCTCGCCGCTGCGGTCGATGGTGACGATGGCACCGGCCACCTCGCGCACTTCGGGGGCATAGCCTTGTAAGGCGTCCTCCGCGTCTTGCAGTTCCCCGACCACCTGATCGCGCCGCTGTTCCAGTTTCTCGGCCTTGGCCTCGTCCTCGCTGCTTTCAACTTGGGGGGCTTCTTCCAGTTCGGCTTCGATCTTTTCGAGGCGGGTTTCCAGCGAGGCGATGCGGCGAGCCTCGCGGCTGGTCGGCTCGCGGCGGTGGCGCGGGGCGTTCTGGAACGCCTGCCGTTCCTCGTAGGCCAGACGCGGCACGGCCTCCACCCATGCCCATCCCTCGGCGCGCACGTCCTCGGCCAGCATTGCCAGCTTGTCGCGCACCAGCGTTTCCAGCACTGCGGTATCGGTGAGGTAGGTTCCGGCATCGCCTTCTGCGAACAGGTCGCGGCGGATGCCGCCGCCTGCCTGCCGGTAGGCGTCCAGCCCGACGAAGCGCACCAGCGCGTGCGCGGCGTCGATTTCGCGCTCGGTCAGGCGCTCGCGCAGCTTGGACGGGCTGCGCTGCCATTCCGGCGCACCATAGAACGCGGCTTCCTGCGCGGTGTGGTCGTCGGTGATGGTCAAGGCCATCAACTGTTCCAGCGTCGCGGCTCCGGCGCGGTAATCGGCCAGCAGGCGCGGCGAGACGTTCGCCAGCTTCAAGCGGCGCTGCACCACCAGCGGGGACACGCCGAAGTCTGCGGCAATGTCCTCCACCGAGCGGCCTTCCTTGACCAGCGCGGCGAAGGCCGCGAACTGGTCGGCGGGGTGCATGTTCTCGCGCTGCACGTTCTCCGCGAGGCTGACGGTGCGGGCGGACGCATCGGCCACCAGCAGGCACGGCACTTCGTAGTCGGCGGGGATGCGCTTCTTCTTCGCCAGCAGCTTCAAGGCGGTCAGGCG
>NZ_JBIQNC010000212.1:0-7871 GCF_044462705.1 Xenophilus sp. | reverse complement strand
CAACCGCCGTAGTAGCGCTTGCCGGGATAGCCCTCGGCGTACTTGTTGGTGAGCTGCGAGCCCTGCGCGGCCATGACGGCGGGCGAGGCGTAGTTCTCGCTGGCAATCAGCTCGATGTGCTCTTCCTGGCGCTTGTTCTCGGCCTGGATGGCGGCCCACAGCTCAGGATCGGTCTGTTCGACCAGGATGTTGCGTTGATACATGGCAGTCCTTTGGTGAGGAGGGTCCTTGCACGAACCGGGCAAGGACTGCCCAGGCGAACGGCTGATCGCCCGCATGGCGGGCGGTGCGCTTCCCAGTGGTCATCCACGTCAGCGGGCGGCCCCCCGGAGGGCGGGCTGCGCCTCGCCTATCGCCAGTCGCGCACGCGTGGAAGTGTAACTGAGCGGTGCCGCTCAGGAGCCGGCCAGCAGGGCCACTTTCTGATCGTCCGCCTCGGGCTTGACGACAGGCGCCACCACCGGCACCGGCTGCGCGCGGGGTGCCGGCGGCAGTGTGGGAACGGCGCGGCCCGCCGCCACCTGGGCCAGCCGGCCGTGCTCGGCCAGCACCTTGGCGGCGTAGCCGCCGTCGTCCGGCAGGTTGGCGGCGCCCACGTAGTAGCGCAGCCCGGCCTCGACCGAGCCGGCGCGCGCGATGCATTCCTGCAGCACCTTGACGCCCACCCGCATGTTGGTGATCGGGTCGAAGGCCGTGAGTACGCCGCCGGCGCTCTCGTACTTGTCGCCGTGCACGCGCGTCATGACCTGCATCAGGCCCTGGGCGCCGACGTGGCTCTGCGCGAACGGGTTGAAGCTGGACTCGACGGCCATGATGGCCAGGATGAGGGTCGGATCGAGCTTGGTCTTGCGCCCGATCTCGTAGGCCTCGGCCACCAGCACGCTCAGCGGCTCGACGGCCACCCGGTACTTGCGGCTGAGCCAGTAGGCCACGGCCGCCTGCTGGCGGGGCAGTTCGTCGGGGTGGGCCGCGGTGGTGCGCTCGATCGCGTTGGGCTGCAGGTCGGTCGCTTCCGGCGCCGGCTTGCGCGATTCCAGCCAGGCCATCAGGCGTTGTTCGCCGGCCAGTTGCAGGTCGGGCCGGGCCATGAGCGCGACCATCACGAACACGATGGCCAGGCCGATCAGGGCGAAGCCGTTGTGCACCACCTCGAAGAAACCTTCGGCGATGTCGCTCACGAAGGTCTGCAGTGATTGCGCACCGCTGCGCAATACGTTGTTCATTCGCTCTTCCTTTCTGTGCGAGGCTTCGAGCGATCGTCGTGCGGGCGTGGGGCCGGCGCGTCGTGCGACATCGAATCGCGTGGATTGGCAGCTTCCGGTGCCACACGATGCGCGGTGAAAGTGTGTGGTCCTCCGGTCTCGCCGGCGAGAAATCCGGCGGCGTCAGGGCGTCCTCGACGGAGGAGCAGGCGGGATTTTAAAAGTGGCTAAATACACGGTCAATTATGAGGATTTGATTCAATATGCTAAATAGGGTTGTTGAAAGGCCGCCAATCGCGGCATGCCGCCCGATTGAGAAAAGGACTTGCGGTCGCGCGCGCTCGCGCCTAATCTGAGGCCGCCTGAAGAGTCAGGCGCCTGCCAAGGCATCGCGGTCTGCGGGAGCCTTTCCTCCCGTCCAGCGACCCGGTGCCGCGGCCTCTTGGTGGCAATCCCTTGCCACCGCGCGGGTGGAACGATCAACTTCCGCCCGAGCGCAAGATGGCACAGGCCTTGGGCCGGCCGTCAAGCCCGGTGACCGAGCAATCGGTCACCGGGCTTTCTCTTTTTGCGCCGGGCGCCTGCGATGCTTGATGCACACTCGGGGCGCCATGAATGCAGCGTCACTGAAGCAGAACAAATGGGTGCGGCGTGGAGTCGTCGCGTTGGCCGTCCTCCTGTTGCTGTGGCTGCTGCTGTGGCTGGCCGTCCCGCCGATCGCCAAGAGCCAGATCCAGAAGATCGCCAGCGAGCAGCTCGGTCGGCAGGTCACGATCGGCAAGGTGGATTTCAAGCCCTGGTCGCTGGAGGTTGCCATCGACGACCTGCGCATCGCCGGCGCGGGCGAGGGGCCGGCCCAGGTCGAGGTGCGGCGCCTCTACGCCGACGCGGAGCTGCAGTCGCTGCTGCGCCTGGCGCCGGTGATCGACGCGGTCAGCGTCGAGGGGCCGACGATCCGGGCGGCGCGCCTGGCGGACGGCAAGTACGACTTCGACGACGTGCTGGCGCGGCTGACGGCCGGCCCGCCGAAGCCGCCGGGCGAGCCGGCGCGCTTCGCGGTCTACAACATCGCCATCACCGGCGGATCGGTGGACTTCGACGACCAGCCGGTGCAGCGCAAGCACGAGTTGCGCGACTTCGAGCTGATGGTGCCCTTCGTCAGCAGCCTGCCGTCCAAGCGCGAGGTGAAGGTCGAGCCGAAGCTGGCCTTCGCGCTCAACGGCAGCCGCTTCGATTCGTCGGCCCACTCGACCCCTTTCGCCGACAACCGCAAGACGGACGCGCAACTGCACTTCACCGATCTGGACCTGGCGCCCTACCTGGGCTACGTGCCGGGCGGCCTGCCGGTGAAGCTGCTGGCGGGCAAGCTGGGCGCCGACCTGAAATTCGATTTCGAGCGGACCGAGGCCTCGTCGCTGCGCATCAGCGGCGGCATCGAGGCGCAGGGGATCAAGCTGGCCGACCGCGCCGGCCGCGACCTGCTGGACCTCGCCTCGTTCAAGCTGGGCCTGGCCGACGTGCGGCCGCTGGAGGGCGTCGTGCACCTGGACAGCGTGGCCTTGGCCGGCCCGCAGCTCACGGTGGCGCGCGACGCGCAGGGGCAGCTCAACCTGCTGGCGACCGACGCCCGCACGGGCGAGGAGCGCAAGGTCGCCACGGTGCCTGCCGAACCGGCGCCGCCCGCCGACAAGGCGCCGGCCGCCGATGCCGCGCCGGCGTGGAAGGTGCAGGTGGACAAGGTCACGTTGCAGGACGGGCGCATCGGCTGGCGCGACGAGACGACGGTGCCGGCGGCTGCCGTCGACCTGACGCAGTTGCAGGTCGAGGCCGAGGGCATCGTCTGGCCGATGGACAAGCCGGCGCGCTGGCACGGCTCGCTGAACGTGGGGGAGGCGCCGTTCAGGTTCCAGGGCGAGGGCACGGACAAGGCGGCGCAGGTGAAGACCGAGCTGGAGTCCCTGCCGCTGACGGTGGCCGCACCCTACCTGGCGCAGGCGCTGGAGCCGTCGGTGGACGGCAAGCTCAGCGGCCAGATCGACGTGGACTGGGCCGCCCCGAACCTGAAGGTGAACGCGCGGCGCCTCGCGCTCGACGGGCTGGCGATGACGCAAGGCAAGACGGCGCTGGCCAGCGTGGGGCGCTTCGAGGTGGCCGATGCGCAGGTGGACCTGGCCGGGCGCACCGTCGCCATCGGCAGCCTCACGGCGGCCAAGCCCAAGATCCGCGTCGAGCGCGACGAGCAGAAGCGCTGGATGTTCGAGCGCTGGATGAAGGCGCCGGGCAGCGGCGCGCCGGTCCAGGTGGCGGCGCCGAAGACGCCCGCCGCCGAGGAGGCTGCGCAGGCCTCGCCCTGGAAGCTCAGCATCGCGACGCTGGCGGTGGACGGTGGCGACGTCACCTATGCCGACAAGGCCGATGCCGAGGCCCCCGTGGCTGTGGAGATCAGCGCCCTGCGGCTGAAGGCGGGGCAGATCGCGCCGGGCACCGCCACCGCGTCGCCGGTGGAACTGTCCGGGCGCATCGGCGCCACCCGCCGCGTCGAGCCGGGGCGCTTCGACTTCAAGGGCAAGCTGGTGCTGGAGCCCATCGCGGTCGAGGGCCGGCTGGAGGCCGCCTCGATCCCGGCGCATGCCTTCAAGGCCTACTTCGGCGATGCGCTGAACGTGGACATCCGCCGCTCGTACGCCAACTACCGGGGCACGCTGCGCTTCGCCCAGGCCAAGGACGGTATCCGCCTCAGGGTGGCGGGCGACACGGCGATCGACGATTTCCGCGCCGACAGCGCCACCCTCACGCGCAAGGGCAGCTTCGGCGACGGCAACCGGCGCCTGCTGAGCTGGAAGGCGCTCGACCTGCGCGGCCTGCAGGTGGCGATGGAGCCGGGCGTGCCGCTCAAGGTGGACGTGCGCGAGACCACGCTCACCGACGTCTTCGCCCGCATCATCGTGGAGGAGAGCGGCCGCCTGAACCTGCAGAGCCTGACGAAGAAGGGCGCCGAAGAGAGTGCGGCCGCCGATGCCGCCAGGCCCGACCCGACTGCGCGCCGCGCCGCCGGCGGGGCGACCGTCACCACCAACGAGCCGGCGCCCGCGGATGCCGGCGGACGCACCGTCTCCGCGGAGGAGGCCGTGGGCAGCGAGCCGGCCGCGGCGGCCGCGCCGCAGGCCGCAGCCGCGCCGGCGGCGCCCGATCCGATGGCGCCGGTCATCCACTTCGGCCCGGTGAGCGTCGTCAACGGCACGGTGGACTTCACCGACCTCTTCATCAAGCCCAACTATTCGGCCGACCTGAGCCAGCTCACCGGCAAGCTCAGCGCCTTCGCGTCGCAGCCCAAGGACGGGCAGACCCAGCTGGCCGACCTGGAGCTGCGCGGCAAGGCGCAGCAGACGGCCGAACTGGAGATCATGGGCAAGCTCAACCCGCTGGCCAAGCCGCTGGAGCTGGACATCACGGCCAAGATGCGCGACCTGGACCTGCCCCCGCTGTCGCCGTACTCGGTGCGCTATGCCGGCCACGGCATCGAGCGCGGCAAGCTCAGCCTGGACGTGAACTACAAGGTCGCGCCCGACGGCCGCCTGACCGCCACCAACAACCTGGTGCTCAACCAGCTGGAGTTCGGCGATGCCGTCGAGGGTGCGCCGGCCAGCCTGCCGGTGCGGCTGGCGGTGGCGCTGCTGGCCGACCGCAACGGCGTGATCGACGTGGACCTGCCGCTGTCCGGCTCGATCAACGACCCGCAGTTCCGCGTCGGCCCGCTGATCTGGAAGGCCGTGCTCAACCTGATCACCAAGGCCGTGACGGCGCCCTTCAGCCTGCTGACCGGCGGGCTGGGCGGCGGCGGGGGCGACGCCAGCACGATCGCCTTCGCGCCCGGCAGCGCCGAGTTGGACGACGCCGCCAGGCAGGCGCTGGACAAGGTGGCCAAGGCGCTGACCGACCGGCCGGCGCTGCGCCTGACGGTGGTCGGCCAGTCCGACTTCGAGAAGGAGCGCGAGGCGGCCAAGCGCCAGCGCCTGCGCCAGATGGCGATGGGCGAGAAGCGCCGCGCCGCGCTGCGCAACAAGGAAGACCCCGCGAAGATCGGCCCGGTGACCGATGCCGAGTACCCCGAGCTGCTGGAAGCCGTCTACAAGCGTGCCGACATCACCAAGCCGCGCAACATGATCGGCATGGCCAGGAAGCTGCCGACCGAGGAGATGGAAAAACTGCTGCTGGCCAGCATCGAGGTGGACGAGCAGGCGGTGCGCGAGCTGGCCGTGGCGCGCGGCGCGGCGGTGCGCGACTACCTGGTCGAGCACAAGCTCCCCTCGGAGCGCCTGTTCCTCGGCGCGGTGCAGACCAAGGCGGGCGGCAAGGACTGGAAGCCCGGCGCCGAGCTCAAACTCGATATGAAGTAGCCCGGCGCCCCGGCGCGGGCAAGGGGCGGGGCGCTTCGGGTTTCCGATGCCATGCTCCTGGGCGACAATGTGCGGCTCGCGCCGGCTTTGCCGGCGCCTGCGCTTGAGGGGCCTTTGGGCCCTTCGGCGTCTGTCCAACGACCTTTTCCCTTCCGCGCGCAGTGACCCACGCCAGCAAACACGACCTTTCCACCCTCGACCAGCTCACCGGCGGCGCGTTCACCGCGCCCACTTCCGGCGAGCGGGCCCAGCGCATCCGCGACTGGCTGGCGACCGACCCGGCGCCGGAGCTGATGCAGGAGGCGTTCAAGGAATTGAGCGGCCGCGACAAGGGCGCCGCGCGCGCCCTGCGCGAGCGGCTGGACGAGATCAAGCGCGCCAAGGGCCAGGAGGCCATCGCCGCCGAGTGGTCGGCCAAGGCCGAGGCGCTGCTGGCCCAGCCGCGCCTGAACATCGCCGACGCGATGGCCTGGCAGCGCGATGCGGCCAAGGCCGGCGCGCCGCTGTCGCGCGAGCCGCTGGCCGGCCTGCGCACGCGCCTGGCCGAGCGCGTCAAGGGCATCGAGGACCTGCAGCACCGCGCCCAGGTGCACCGCGAGGCGGCGCTGCTGCTGGCGCAGCGCTTCGAGGTGCTGTCCACCAAGCCCTGGCACGACGCGCAGGCCGCCGAGGAGGCCCTGCGCGCCGACGTGGCCGCCTGGACCGCCCAGGCCGACGAGATGGCGCAGGACGCCAACTGGGGCAGCCTGGACGCGCGCTACGCCTCGCAGCTGGACAGCTCGCGTTCGCAGCTGCAGGTGGTGTCCGACGCCTTCCATGCCGCGCTGGCGCAGACCGTCGCCGCCGCGGCGGACGCCGAGGCGCCGCTGCCGCCCGTGCCCGTCTGGGCCGACGAACTGCGCGCCGCCCGCGGCCTGCCGCCAGAGGGCACCGCGGCCGCGCCGGCCAAGGCGCCGCCGGCGCCCAAGGTCGATCCTGCTGCCCGCGCTGCGGCCGAGGAGGCCGTGCAGGCCGCGCTGGCGAAGCTGGAGCAGGCCACCGCCGAGGGCCAGGGCAAGACCAGCCAGGGCGCCGCCGCGGCGCTGCGCGCGGTGCTCAAGGACCACGGCAAGTTGGTCGGCAATGCGCTCGAAGCCCGCGTGCATGCCGCGCTGGTGGCCGCCGGCGAACTGGAGGGCTGGCAGCGCTGGAGCGCCGACAAGGTGCGCGAAGACCTGGTCGCCAAGGCCGAGAGCCTGCTCAACCGCCCCGAGGGCCAGGCCCTGGGCGGGCGCAAGATGCAGGAACAGCTGCGTGCCCTGCGCGAGCAGTGGAAGCAGGTCGACCAGGGCGGCGCGCCCAACCACGCGCTGTGGAAGCGCTTCGACGAGGCCTGCAACCAGGCCCACAAGGTGGTCGAGGCCTGGCTGGAGAAGGTGCGCGCCGACGCGGCCGAGCACCGTGGCCAGCGCGAGAAACTGATCCAGGAACTGGCCGACTGGGCCGCCGCCCACGCCGGCGACGACCTCAAGGCGCTCAACCGCGGCCTGCACCAGTTCGCCGACCGCTGGCGCGATGCCGGCCACGTCAGCGAGAAGGTGTTCGCCGAACTGCAGCCGAAATGGAACGAGGCGATGGCAGCCGCCCGCGCGCCGCTGGAGGCGGCGCAGAAGGCCAGCGTCGAGCGCCGCCAGCAGCTCATCGCCGAAGCCACCGAACTGGGTGCTTCGCCGCAGTTGCGCATCGACGCCGTCAAGACGCTGCAGCAGCGTTGGCAGGCCGAGGCGCAGGCGGTGCCGCTGGAGCGCCGGCAGGAACAGAAGCTGTGGGATGCCTTCCGCAAACCCATCGACGAGGCCTTCCAGCGCAAGAGCGCCGAACGCGAGCGCGCCGCCGCGGCCATGAGCGAACACGACCGCGCCGTGCTGGAAGCCTCCAAGGCCGTGGAGGCCGCCAACGCCGCCGGCGATGCGCAGAAGATCCGCGCCGCGCTGGCGCAACTGGAGGCGGCGCTGCGCGGGGAACTGCCGGCTGCGCCGGCCCAGGAAGCCGCGCCGCCCGCAGCCGCGGGCGAGGGCACGACGCCGGCTGCCGATGCGGCCGCGCCGCAGGGCGAAGAGGCGTCGCCGCCGGCTGCCGCCGACGCCGGCGAAGCGGATGCCTCCGGCGAGGCCGCCGCGCCTGCGCCCGCACCCAAGGCTGCCCCCAAGCCGGTGGTCGCCGTGCGCGGCGACGACCGCCCGGGCGCCCGCCAGCCGGCCCTGCCGGCGGGCCGCGCCGCCGGCCGGCCCGG
>NZ_JBIQNC010000211.1:0-7983 GCF_044462705.1 Xenophilus sp. | reverse complement strand
CCATCACCCCGATCACCACCGCATTCACCAGATCGATGAAGAACCCGCACACCAGCGGCACGACGATGAAGGCGCGGGGCGCTGCGCCGTGCTCGCGGGTGACGGCGCTCATGTTGGCGATGGCGGTGGCGGTGGAGCCGAGGGCGATGCCGCCGAAGCCGGCGCACATGACGGCCGACTCGTAGTTGCGGCCCATGCAGGGGTAGACCACCCACAGCGTGAAGGCGGCGGCCAGCGCGATCTGCAGGGCCAGGGTGGTGCCGACGAAGGCGGCGGCCTGCGCCAGGGTCCACGGCTGCAGGCCCATCAGCGCCATGGTGAGGAAGACGCCCAGGCACACGTCGGAGATCAGCGCCACGCCCGGCTGCATGCTGGACCAGTTCCACAAACGGCCGTCCTTCTGCGGCAGCAGGCTGCACACGTTGCGCAGCACGATGCCGGCGAGCAGGCAGCCGACGAAGTCCGGCAGGCGCAGGCCGGTCAGCGCGATCAGCGTGCCGATGCCGCGCCCGAGCAGCAGCGCCACGTTGAGCCACAGCACCGCCAGCAGCACGCCGTGGTAGTCGATGCGCACGTGGGTCTGCCGGTCGTAGGGCTGGCCGATCTCCAGTTCCGACGTGGCGGCGGCGGGCACCAGGTGGTGGCGGCGCATCAGCCAGGCGGCGATGGGGCCGCCGATGCAGCAGGCGGCGATCAGGCCGATCATGTTGCTCGCCAGGCCGAGCGTCTCGGCCTCGGCGATGCCCAGGTCGCGCACGAAGTGCGGCGCCCAGGCCAGCGTGGTGCCCACGCCGCCGGTCAGCGAGATGGAGCCGGTCATCAGGCCGGCGCGCCGGTCCAGCCCGAACAGGCCCGCCATGCCCATGCCCAGCAGGTTCTGCAGCACGATGAAGCCCACGGCCAGCGCCAGCAGCATGGCCAGCGCCGGCCCGCCGCGCGCCAGGGTGCGCACGTCGGAGCCCAGGCCGATGGCGGCGAAGAAATACAGCAGCAGCATGTCGCGCGCGCCCAGCTCGAAGTGCGTGCGCAGCCCGGTGGCGGCGTACAGCGCCGCCACCACCGCGACGCACACCAGCCCGCCGGCCACCGCCTCGGGGATGCTGTAGCGGCGCAGCGCCTCGATGCGCTGCGTCAGCTCCTTGCCGACGAAGAGCAGCAGGATCGCGAGCGTGAAGCTGTTGAAGGCGTTGACGTGGAGTTCGGCAGGCATGGATGCGCGGCTTCGCTGGCTCAGCCGTGGGGTTTCGCGTCCGTGACCAGCGCGGCATCCACCTCGCGGATGCGGCGCTCCTCGTAGTAGCCGCCGTACTCGGTGTAGCGCAGGAAGGGCCGGCCGCACTGCGCGCAGACCCACACGTCGCAGCGGTTGTACGGATGGAAGGCCGGCGCGATGGGTGCGCGCGGCGACCAGTAGCCGGTGCCCTCGGGGTGGTATTCCTCCAGCGTCGGCTCCTCCCAGGCCGCCTCGCCCTCGGCGCGCAGGCTGCCGACGCGGCGCAGGCCGGATTCGGGGAAGCTGCCGGGGAAGGCCTCCCAGCCGGGGCAGGCGAGCACGGCGCAGGCCTCGCATGCGCCCGCGCTGCCGTGCCGCCGGGCCAGGGCGATCAGTTCTTCGGTGGTCATGCGCGCATTGTCCCGTCGGCGGCGCGCGGCCGCCGCGTCACTTCGCGGGTTCCAGCGACAGCAGGGTCAGGGCGCCGTCCACGTTGTCGGCGGTGATGCGCACCTTGTCGCCGGCCTTCACGTCCTTGAGCAGGGCCGGGTCCTTGACGCGGAAGACCATGGTCATCGCGCCCATGTCGATGTTGGGGATGTCGCCGTGGCGCAGGGTGATGCGGTTCTGCGCGGCATCGACCTTGCGGACCTCGGCGTCCACCTTGGGCAGGTCGGCCTGCTGCGCGAAGGCGCACGCGGAAAGCAGCGAGAGGGCGAGAGTGGCAAGGGTTTTCTTCATCGTTCGGTTCTCCTGGGAGAGAGGTTGGAAAGTTTCATGTCGAATCGCGCGCCGTCAACAAGGACCGTTCAGGCTGAGCTTGTCGAAGCCCGTGACGGCACTTCGACCCTTCGACAAGCTCAGCACAGGCCAAGCTCGGTGCGAACGGATTCCTGCTTTCTTGAAAGCAGATCCGTCTCAGCGATAGCTTTGGAACACGCGTGTCCGGCCGCCGGCCAGCACCAGCAGCACGTCGTAGGGGTCGCGGCGCTCGCCGTACACGGCGCCGTCCATGCCGGGCGAGCCGACGGGCATGCCCGGCACGGCCAGGCCGATGGCGCCCTCGGGGCGCTCGGCCAGCAGGCGCTTGATCTCGCGGGCAGGCACGTGGCCTTCGATGGCGAAGCCTTCGACGAAGGCCGTGTGGCACGAGCCGAGTTTCTGCGGGATGCCGGCGCGGGCGCGCGCGGCGTTGTTGCCTTCGTCGCGCACGCGGGTGGCGAAGCCGTTGGCGTCGAGGTGCTTCACCCAGTCGTGGCAGCAGCCGCAGCTGGGGTCCTTCCAGACCTCGACCATCGGCGCGGCGGCGAAGGCGCCGGGGGTCAGCAGGCCGAGCGGGGCGGCGAGGAGAAGAGTGCGTCGTTTCATCGGTGGCTCCTTGAACAGGCGGATCAGTGGTGTTGATGGGGTGAGTGGCCGCCGGGCTTGCGCACGCTGGCGGCGGGTGCGGCCTGATTGCCGGCCGCATCGGGTGCGCGCTGCGCCGGCGGCGGCGCACCGGCCGCCTCGCGCGCGACGGTGCCGCCCGGGTGCCGGAACCAGCCCGGGTCTCGGTAGTCGTTCGGCCCCTGGCCGCGGCGCACCTTCAGCAAGGTGAACATGCCGCCCATCTCGGCCGGGCCGAAGGGGCCCTGGCCGGTCATCATGGGCAGGGTGTTGTCGGGCAGGGGCATCTCCATGCTGCCCATCTCGGCCATGCCGCGCTCGCCCATCACCATGTAGTCGGGCACCAGCTTGCGGATCTTCTCGCCGATGCCCGCGTGGTCCACGCCGATCATGGTCGGCACGTCGTGGCCCATCGGGCCCATGGTGTGGTGGCTCTTGTGGCAGTGCAGCGCCCAGTCGCCTTCCTCGTCGGCGACGAACTCG
Source organism: Xenophilus sp. (assembly GCF_044462705.1). Taxonomy (NCBI): domain Bacteria; kingdom Pseudomonadati; phylum Pseudomonadota; class Betaproteobacteria; order Burkholderiales; family Comamonadaceae; genus Xenophilus; species Xenophilus sp. Next base: position 4,901 of record NZ_JBIQNC010000211.1, on the reverse strand, counting down.
ATCTGCCGCATCTGGCCCACGGCGACGTCGGTCGTCACCTCGGGCCAGCGCGCGCCCGGCGGCACGGGGCCGCCGTCGGTGCCCGTCACCTCGAACTCGTGGCCGTGCAGATGGATGGGGTGGTTGGTCATCGTGAGGTTGCCGACGCGGATGCGCACCCGATCCCCCTGGCGCACGCACAGGTTGTCGATGGCCGGGAACACGCGGCTGTTGAAAGCCCAGGTGTTGAAGTCCGTCATCGTGTTGACCTTGGGCGTGGCGCTGCCGGGCTCGACGTCGAAGCTGCCGAGCAGGAAGCAGAAGTCGCGCTGCACGCGAGAAATGGCCGGATGCGCGCGATCTCGCGGGTGCGTGACCCAGAAGCCCATCATGCCCATCGCCATCTGCACCATCTCGTCGGCATGCGGGTGGTACATGAAGGTGCCGGGCCGGCGCGCGGTGAACTCGTAGACGAAGGTCTTGCCCGGCGGGATGTGCGGCTGCGTGATGCCGCCGACGCCGTCCATGCCGTTGGGCAGGCGCTGGCCGTGCCAGTGCACGGTGGTGTGCTCGGGCAGGCGGTTGGTCACGAAGAGGCGCACGCGGTCGCCCTCGACGACCTCGATGGTGGGGCCGGGCGACTGGCCGTTGTAACCCCACATGTTGACCTTGAAGCCGGGCGCCATCTCGCGCACCACCGGTTCGGCGACGAGGTGGAATTCCTTGACGCCGCCCTTCATGCGCCAGGGCAGCGTCCAGCCGTTGAGGGTGACGACCGGGTCGTAGGGCCGGCCGTTGGGCGGCGTGAGCGGCGCGGCGGTGGCCGCGGAGGACTGCGAGGCGGCCTCGGGCACGGCGGCCAGCGCGACGCGGCTGACGGCGGTGGCGGCGGCGCCCGCGAGCGCGCCGGAGAAGAAGTGGCGGCGGTCCATCAGTGGCCTCCCTCGCTCGCGGCGGCCACGGCCGGCCCCGCATCGCCCTGCAGCGCCGACACGCCGGCGGGCGAGCTGCCCGTCAGCGCCATCTGCAGGTCGACGTCGGCCAGCCAGAAGTCGCGCTGCGCCTGCATGGCGGCGTTGACGGCGAGCATGCTGGCGCGCGTCTCGGCCAGCAGCTCCCACACGCTGGAGACCATCGCGTTGTAGCGCAGCACCATCTCGTCGTTGACCTTCCGGCGCAGCGGCAGCACCTCGCTCTGGTAGCGGTGCGCTACCTGCCAGGCGTGGCGGCGGGCGGCCTCGGCCTCGCGCGCCTCGCTGGCGGCGGCCAGGGCCACGGCGCGCACGCGGGCCGCGGATTGCAGGTACAGCGCCTCGGCCCGGGCGTTGCGCGACTGGCCCCAGTCGAAGAGGGGGATCGGCAGTTCCAGCTCCCAGCCGCGCTGGGTGCTGCGGCCGCGGTCGGCGTCGTTGGCGAAGGTGGTGTTGCGCGCGATGCCGAGGTCGATGCCGTTGACGATGCGCGTCGCGCGGGTCAGGCCCAGCGCGTCGGCGGTGGCGGCGCTGCCGGCGCGGGCGGTGCGCAGGTCGAGCCGGTCGCGCAGCGCCTGGGACTGCAGGTCGTCGGCCTCGGGCAGCGCGGCGGGCAGGGCGGGCAGGCGGTCGGGCAGGTGCAGCTTTGCGGCTTGCGAGGCGTCCAGGCCCAGCAGGCGGACGAGCTGCTCGCGCGACGACGCGGCCGCCTGTTCGGCCCGCGCGAGCTGCGCGGCGGCATCCGCGTGCAGCAGTTGCTCGCGGGCGGCCTGCAGCGTGCTCCAGTTGCCCACGCGCTGCATGCGCCCGGCCAGCTCGGCGCCGGCCTCGGCGGCGTCGCGCGCGTCGCGCAGGTAGGCGGCGCCCTGCTGCGCGGCCACGGCGCGCACCCAGGCGCGGCGCGCATCGGCCGCCAGTTGCAGCACCTGCTGCGCGGCGTCGAGCTTGGCCGTCTCGTGCCGCTGGCCGGCCCAGCGCGCCTGCCAGGGCAGGGCGATCAGGCCGACGACATTGAAGCTGACGAGGCGCTCCAGTTCCAGTTCGCGCCCTTCGCGCAGGCGGCTGAAGGAGAGCACCGGGTTGGGCAGGCTGGCCGCCTGCACGCGCTCGGCGTCGGAGAGCTGCAGCGTGGCGAAGGCGGCCTGCATGCGCGGGCTGTGGGCGAGTGCGATCCGCACGGCGGCCTCGGCGTCCAGCGGCCGGGCGAGCAGCGCCTCCACCTGGGCGGCGGAGGCTTCATCGGGTGCGCGGTGGACCGGCGCATCGGCCAGCAGCGGGTGGCCGGCCAGCAGTTGCTGCACGTCCTGCTCGCCGCCGTCGGGCGAGAGGCTGGCGCAGCCGGCGAGCAGCAGCGCCGCGGCGAGGAGGGCAGGAAGAGCAAGAAAAGGACGCGGCCCGGGCCGGTCGGGGAAGGGGTTCAAGATGACGCTCCTGGAAGCAACACATCGGCGCCGCGGCCTCGCGCGGAGGCGGCAGCGGACGGACTACGGGCAGGAAGGTCAGGAAATGGGCGGCTTGTCGGCCTGCTGCGGCAGCGCGCTGGCGAAGCGCTGCGCCGGTGCCTGCGGCTGCGCCAGGGTTGGCGCGGCGGCCGGGGCCGCCGGGGCGTCGCCGGTCATCGCGGCCGAGTGGCAGAGCTGGCACAGCGAGCACTGCGCGTGGTGCGAGGCGTCGCCCGGCGCGTCGTGGCCGGCGGTGTGCGCGGCGGATGCCGCATCGGCCGCCTCGTGGCAGGGCGGCATCGCATCGGCACCGGCGCCGGCAGCCTGCGAAACGGCCGCCGGCGCCGTTTCCATCGCCATCGCGCCGCCCATCCAGCCGCGCAGGGGCAGCAGGACGATGGCCAGGACGAGGACGAGGATGCGCACCCGCCGATTCTAGGCGGCCGTGGGTTCCGAAGGCCCCACGGCACCCCGGTAGGCATGCCAGGTGGCATGGCCGAGCCAGGGCGCGACCACCAGCAGGCCCAGCGCCCACGGCAGCAGCAGGGCGCCCAGCGTGAGCGCGACGATCAGCGCGCCCCACAGCAGCATCACGCCCGGCTGGCCCAGCACGAGCTGGAAGCTGCGCAGCCCGGCGGTGATGGCGTCGGTGTCGCGGTCCAGGATCATGGGGATGGAGATCACGCAGGTGGAGAACACGATGGCCGCGAACACGCCGCCCACCATCGCGTAGGCGGCCACGAATTCCAGGTTCTCGGGGTTGAAGACCGCCTGCACCACGCCCGTGGTGCTGGGCATGCCGGTGTTGAAGAACACCGCGAACACCACCAGCGAGGCGCGTCCCCACAGCAGCTCCAGCACCAGCAGCACCAGCACGAGCATGGCCATGGAGCCGATGCGCCGGTCCCAGCAGGTGAGCGAGGCCGCGAAGTCCGGCGGCAGGCCGGCCTCGCGCCGGCGGCTGGCCTCGTACAGGCCCATCGCCAGGAAGGGGCCGACCAGGAAGCAGCCGGAGACGATGGTCATCGTGTACTCGGGCCGGCCGCGGAACACCAGGCCGATGGCGAGCGCCATGCACCAGAAGGCCAGCCCGAAGAACAGCGAGAGCGGCCAGGCCGCGGCGAGGTCGCGCGCGCCCGCGGCCAGCCAGTGCAGCGGGGCGCTCCAGCCCAGCGGACGCAGGGGCGGGGCGGCGGGCGCGGTCTCGTCCGGGGTGGAAGCGGGGGCATCGGTCATGGCGGCGGGGAAGAAGGTGGCGATGCCCCGATCTTGCGGACGGCGGGCGCGCCGTCAATCCGGCTTTGCCGAGGGCGCGCAGGCGGCGGCGGGCCGGCTGCATGCGTTCTAATTCCCGCTGACCATGGCCAGCCCCACGCGCCCGACCCGCACCGAACGCGACGTCCGCATCGACCTCGCGGCCGCCTACCGCATGGCCGCCATCAACGGCTGGGACGACACCGTCTACACCCACCTCTCGGCCAGCGTGCCGGGCGAGCCGGGCCACTACCTCATCAACCCCTTCGGCGCCACCTTCGACGAGATCACCGCCTCCAGCCTGGTGAAGGTGAACGTGCAGGGCCGCGTGGCCGACGGCTCCGGCGCGCGGGTCAACCCGAGCGGCTTCGCCATCCACGGCGCGGTGCACGCGGCGCGGCCGGAGGTGGAGTGCGTCATCCACCTGCACACGCCCTGGGGCGTGGCGCTGTCGATGCTGCCGGGTGGGCTGCAGCCGACTTCGCAATGGGCGATGCGGCTGCACGGCCGCCTCGGCCGCCATGCCTACGAGGGGCTGGCGCTCGGGCCCGAGGAGCAGCAGCGCCTGGTGGCCGAGCTGGGCCCGCTCGACGGCCTGCTGCTGGAGAACCACGGCCCGCTGGTCGTGGGCCGCAGCGTGGCCGAGGCCTGGATGCTGATGCACATGCTGGAGCGGGCCGCCCGGGCGCAGTTGCGCGCGATGGCCGCCACCGGCGGGCAGGTGCTCGTCGCCTCGCCCGAGCTCGCGTCGCTCACCTACCGGCAGTGGGTGGGCGACGGCAGCGAATGGGACGGCGACCTGGAGTGGCCGGCCCTGCTGCGGCGGCTGGACCGCACCGCGCCCGGCTACCGCGACTGACGCCGCCCTTTCCTTTCATTCCCATCCCATCGGAGATACCCCATGCCCACCATCCGCGTCGAGATGTTCGAAGGCCGCACCGTGGAACAGAAGCGCGCCCTGGCCGGCGCCATCACCGAGGCCGTCGTGCGCACCCTCGGCGGCTCGGCCGATGGCGTCGACGTCGTGTTCTTCGACATCCCGCGCCACGACTGGGCCACCGGCGGCCAGTTGTGGAGCGACAAGGGGCAGCAGCAGGCGCAGGCCGGCTCTGGCGGGATTTGACGCGAGCCAACCAAGACTGTTCAGCATGTGAACCCGGGGTTGATTTGAAGGCTGCGCAAAGCAAGGCCTGGCCCGATCGCCGCCCCAAGTCTGCGCAGGACTATGGCGTGTATCGGCAGGGGGATCGCATCG
>NZ_JBIQNC010000210.1:0-8033 GCF_044462705.1 Xenophilus sp. | reverse complement strand
GCCTGCCGCGCGGCGTCCTCGGGGCTGTCTCCCGGCGCCGCGCGCGCATCCACGCGATGGACCTGCAGCGGCACGCCCAGCCGGCGGCACAGGTCGGCGCAGTGGCGCTCGAAATCGTCCGCCGCCGCCTGCAGGCCGTGGTGCACGTGCACCGCCAGCACCTGCCCGGGCCAACGCCGTGCGCACGCAGCAAGCAGGGCGGTGGAGTCCGCCCCGCCGCTGAAGCCCACGGCGAGCGGCAGTTCGGGCGCGAAGCGCGCCATGGCATCGTCGAAAACGGCGCTCATGAGGGGGCTCCGGGGAACTTCATCGGCGGCGGCGCGCATCCAAGCATCCGTCGATTGTGGAGCCGCGCGGCGCTTGTGATCTGCGCGATGCACCCCACTTCAGCCTCGTCTCTCTCTCAACCCGGAGTACGCCGCCATGTGGAAGCTCGGTCGCCTGTGGATGCTGATGCGCAAGGAGCTTGCGCTGGTGTGGGCCATGCTGCGCGACCCGCGCGCCCCCGCTGCCGCCAAGCTCACGGCGCTGGCAGCCGTGCTCTACGTGCTCAGCCCGGTGGACCTCGTGTCGGATCTGATCCCTGTGCTCGGCTGGCTGGACGACGGCGTGGTCGCCCTGCTGCTGCTGAAGCTGGCCACGCGCTTCCTGCCGGCCGACCTGCATGCGGCGCTGCGCGCGCAGGTCGAGCAGCGCGCGGCGGCGACGGCCCGCCGGTGAATCCGCTGCCCTACTTGCCGCTGTCGCGCGTGTCGGCGAAGCGGCCGTAGCTCTGCAGCCGCTCGTAGCGGCGGTCCAGCAACTCGCGCGGCTTGAGGTCGGCGACCTGGCGCAGCGCGTCGTTGAGCGCACGCTTGAGGAACGCCGCCATCTGCCGGTGGTCGCGGTGCGCGCCGCCCACCGGCTCGTTGACGATCTTGTCGACCAGGCCCAGCGCCTTCAGGCGGTGCGCCGTGATGCCCAGCGCGTCGGCCGCGTCCTGCGCGCGCTCGGCGGTCTTCCAGAGGATCGAGGCGCAGCCCTCGGGGCTGATCACCGAATACACCGAGTACTGGAGCATCAGCACCTGGTCGGCCACCGAGATCGCCAGCGCACCGCCGGAGCCGCCCTCGCCGATGATGGTGGTGATGATCGGCACCTCGAGCTGCGCCATCTCGTAGATGTTGCGGCCGATGGCCTCGGACTGGCCGCGCTCCTCGGCATCGATGCCGGGGTAGGCGCCGGGCGTGTCGACGAAGGTGAAGACCGGGAGGTGGAACTTCTCGGCCGTCTTCATCAGGCGCAGTGCCTTGCGGTAGCCCTCGGGCTTGCTCATGCCGAAGTTGCGCAGCGTGCGCTCCTTCGTGTCGCGCCCCTTCTGGTGGCCCAGCACCACGCAGGGGGTGCCGTTGAAGCGCGCCAGGCCGCCGACGATGGACTGGTCGTCCGAGAAATGGCGGTCGCCGTGCAGCTCGACGAAGTCGGTGAACAGCTCGTGCACGTAGTCGAGCGTGTAGGGCCGTTCGGGGTGGCGGGCGATCTTGGTGATCTGCCAGGGAGAGAGATCGCTGTAGATCTCCTTGGTGAGCTGCTGGCTCTTCTTGCCGAGCTGGTCGATCTCTTCGGAGATGTCGACCGCCGATTCGCTCTGGACGTAGCGCAGTTCTTCGATCTTGCCTTCGAGCTCCGCGATGGGCTGCTCGAAGTCGAGGAAGGTTCGTTTCGCCAACGTGTTCTCCGGTTGTGTCTCAAGAAAACGCCGGGCCGCCCCAAGTTTTCTTGTTCCCTTCAGGGGGCGGGCCGGGCACAGCCCGGCCTGGGGGCGCTCAATACGCCACTGGGAGCGGCTCGAGCGACCGCCAAATATACCAAGTGGCCACGCTGCAGAAGGGGGCCCAGGCCACCGCCACCTCGCGCGCATCGCTGCGGCTGACGGGGTCGCCCGAGAAGTAGTTGGTGCTGATGCCGTTGATCAGGCCGATGTCGTCCAGCGGCAGCACGTTCGGCCGCAGCAGGTGAAAGATCAGGAACATCTCGGCCGTCCAGCGGCCGATGCCGCGGATGGCGACCAGTTCCTCGATGATCAGCTCGTCGGCCATGTCCTTCCAGGCGTCCACGTGCACCGCGCCGGAATCGAAGTGCAGCGCCAGGTCGACGAGGTACTCCACCTTGCGCGCCGACAGGCCGGCGGCGCGCATGTCGTCGACCTTGAGCTTGAGCACGCTGGCCGGCGTGAGCTTGCGCGGCAGCTTCTCGAAGCGCTCCCACACCGACTGCGCGGCCTTCACCGAGATCTGCTGGCCCACGATGCTGCGCGCCAGCGTGGTGAAGGCGTCGCCGCGCGACTGCAGCCGCGCGTCGCCGAAGCGCGGGATCAGCCGGCGCATCACGCGGTCCTTCTTCACCAGGTGCTTGCACGCCTCCTCCCAGTAGTCGGGCGTGACGAAGGCGATCTCGTTGTTGCTCTTGCGGCTGGCGGGCATGGCGGCGATGCGGTTATGTCTTACTGGGCCGCGGCCCAGGTGGTCCCTTCGGGGCCGTCCTTGAGCACGATGCCCTGCGCCAGCAGTTCGGCGCGGATGCGGTCGGCCTCGGCGAAGTTCTTCGCGGCCTTGGCCGCGGCGCGCTCGGCGATGCGGGCCTGGATGCTGGCCTCGTCCAGCGCGGCGCCCGCGCGCAGGAAGGCCTTCGGATCGCCCTGCAGCAGGCCCAGCGTGCCGGCCAGCGCCTTGAGCAGCCCGGCGGCCTCGGCGGAGCGCGTGCGGTTGACCTCGCCGGCCAGCTCGAACAGCACCGCCACCGCCTCGGGGGTGCCGAAGTCCTCGTCCATCGCGGCCTTGAAGCGCGCGGCGTGCGGCCCGCTCCAGTCGATGGCGACCTCGGCCGGCGGCACGGCATCGAGCGCCGTGTACAGGCGCCTGAGCGATGCCCGCGCATCGTCCAGGTGCACGTCGCTGTAGTTCAGGTCGCTGCGGTAGTGCGCGCGCACGACGAAGAAGCGCAGCGTCTCGGGGTCGTACTTGGCCAGCACCTCGCGGATGGTGAAGAAGTTGCCCAGCGACTTCGACATCTTCTCGTTGTCGATGTTGATGAAGCCGTTGTGCATCCAGGTCATCGCGAACGGCTTGCCAGTGGCACCCTCGCTCTGCGCGATCTCGTTCTCGTGGTGCGGGAACTGCAGGTCGGCGCCGCCGCCGTGGATATCGAAGGTGTCGCCCAGCAGTTCGCAGGCCATGGCCGAGCACTCGATGTGCCAGCCCGGACGGCCCACGCCGAAGGGGCTGTCCCACTTGGCCTCGTCGGGCTCCTCCGGCTTGGCGCGCTTCCACAGCACCGGGTCCAGCGGGTCCTGCTTGCCCTCGGCCACCGCCACGCGGTTGCCGGCATGCAGTTCGTCCAGCGACTTGCCCGAGAGCTTGCCGTAGCCCGGGAAGCGGCGCACCGCGTAGTTCATGTCGCCGTCGCCGGAGCGGTAGGCCAGGCCCTTGTCCTCCAGCGTGCCGATCATCGACAGCATCTGCGGGATGTAGTCGGTGGCGCGCGGGTCGTGCGTGGGGCGCTCCACGCCCAGCGCGTCGGTGTCCTCGTACATCGCGTCGATCATGCGCGTGGTCAGCGAGCGCAGCGTCTCGCCGTTCTCCACCGCGCGGCGGATGATCTTGTCGTCGATGTCGGTGATGTTGCGCACGTAGGTGACGCGGTAGCCGCTCGCGCGCAGCCAGCGCTGCACCACGTCGAAGGCGATCATCGAGCGTGCATGGCCCACGTGGCAGTGGTCGTACACCGTGATGCCGCACACGTACATGCGCACGTGGCCCGCCTCGAGCGGCGAAAACTCTTCCGTGGCACGCGTGAGCGTGTTGTAGATGCGCAGGGTCATGGGGACGCGAGGGGGCCGGAGATGCGCTGCCGCCGGGAGACAAGAAAACAGGCAGCGCGGCGCCCGGCAGGGGGCGTATTGTGCAGCGGCCACAGCCCCGTGGGGAAAGGGCTTGCGAGGCGCCGCAGCTAGAATCGAACGAGTATAAACGGCCGCTCTGCGACACCCGGCGGCGCATGACCAAGCTGCGCCGTCCCGACCGCACCGCCCTTGTCGAGGCTTCATGAAGCACGCCGCCTTTCTCCCCTCCTTCCGTCTCCCGTTGCGCATGCCGGCCCCGCTGCTGCATGCGCTGTGCGCAGCCGCCGTGCTGTTGGCCGCCGGCGCCGCGCGCGCCGACGACTATGCCGACGTGAACGCCCTGCTGCGCTCCGGCCAGTCCGCCGAGGCGCTGGCCAAGGCCGATGCGTACATCCGCACCAACCCGCGCGATCCGCAGATGCGCTTCCTGCGCGGCGTGATCCTGAGCGAACAGGGCAAGACGGCCGACGCGCAGGCCGCCTTCACGCAGCTCACGCAGGACTACCCCGAACTGCCCGAGCCCTACAACAACCTGGCTGCCATCTACGCCGCGCAGGGCCAGTACGGCAAGGCGCGCGATGCGCTGGAGTCGGCCCTGCGCCTGAACCCGCACTACGCCACCGCGCACGAGAACCTGGGCGACGTGTACGCCCGCCTGGCGGCGCAGCAGTACGCCAAGGCGCAGCAGTACGCCTCGACCAGCGCCAGCGTCGCACCCAAGCTGGCCCTGGTGCGGCAGGTGTTCGACAAGCCCGCCGAGCCGGAGGGCAAGCGCTGATGCAACGTCGCTCCCTTCCCCGCCGCGCCGCCCTCGCCGCCCTGCTGGGCGCGGCCCTCGCCCACGCGCCGGCCTTCGCCCAGGCGGTCGCGCCGCGCGTGAAGCTGGCCACCTCCGCCGGCGACATCACGCTCGAACTCGACGCCGCCAAGGCGCCGAAGACCGTCGCCAACTTCCTGCAGTACGTCAAGGACGGGCACTACGACGGCACGGTGTTCCACCGCGTCATCGACGGCTTCATGATCCAGGGCGGCGGCTTCACGGCCGACCTGCAGCAGAAGCGCACGCGCGCGCCCATCCCGCTGGAAGCATCGAACGGCCTGCGCAACGACCGCGGCACCATCGCCATGGCACGCACCGGCGACCCGAACTCCGCCACCGCCCAGTTCTTCATCAACGTGAAGAACAACGACATGCTCAACGCGCCGAATCCCGACGGCCACGGCTACACGGTGTTCGGCAAGGTGGTCTCGGGCATGGACGTGGTGGACAAGATCCGCGCCGTGCGCACCGGCGTGCAGGGCGGCATGCGCGACGTGCCGCTGGAGCCGGTGCTCATCCGCTCCGCCACCCTCGTCAAGTAAACCGCACCCCCATCACTTCAGGAGCCTCTCATGAGCAACCCGCAAGTCGAACTCAGCATCAAGGGCCACGGCCCGATCGTCCTCGAACTCGATGCCGAGAAGGCGCCCAAGTCGGTCGAGAACTTCCTCGGCTACGTCCAGCGCGGCCACTACGACGGCACCGTCTTCCACCGCGTCATCGACGGCTTCATGATCCAGGGCGGCGGCTTCGAGCCCGGCATGAAGCAGAAGCCCACGGCCGCCGAGATCACCAACGAGGCCAACAACGGCCTGAAGAACGACAAGTACACCGTCGCCATGGCGCGCACCAGCGCACCGCACTCGGCGACGGCGCAGTTCTTCATCAACGTGGCCGACAACGGCTTCCTCAACCACACCGCACCCACGGCGCAGGGCTGGGGCTACGCGGTGTTCGGCAAGGTGGTCAAGGGCACCGAGATCGTCGACGCGCTGCGCAAGGTCAAGACCGGCCGCAAGGGCTTCCACGACGACGTGCCGGTCGAGGACGTGGTGATCGAGAAGGCCACGGTCGTCTCCGAGTAGGTCGGAGCGTCCGCCGCCTGCATGATGGACGAAGCCGCCTTCGCCGAACTGCAGGCGCCCGCCGGCTGGCGCGTGGTCGATCTCGTCTCCGACCTGCACCTGCAGGCCTCGGACAGCGCCACGCTCGCGCTGTGGGAACGCTACCTCGCCGACACGCCGGCGGACGCGCTCTTCATCCTGGGCGACCTGTTCGAGGTCTGGGTCGGCGACGATGCGGCCAATGAGCCCGGCAGCTTCGAGTCGCACTGCGCCGGCGTGCTGGCTGCCGCCGCACGGCAGCGCCCCATCTTCTTCCTGCACGGCAACCGCGACTTCCTCGTCGGCCCCGGCTTCGCCGCGCGCGCCGGCCTCACGCTGCTGGCCGAACCCACCGTTCTGGCCTTCGCGGGTCGGCGCTGGCTGCTCAGCCACGGCGACCTGCTATGTCTGGAAGACACCGACTACCTCGCCTTCCGCGCACAGGTGCGCTCGCCCGGCTGGCAGTCGGCCTTCCTGGCCCGGCCGCTGGCCGAGCGCCGGACGGTGGCGCGGCAGATCCGCACGCAGTCGGAAGCGCGCAAGGCCGATCCGCGCGCCGTCTGGGCCGACGTGGATTCCGGGGCCGCGCGCGACTGGCTGCGCCGTGCGGATGCGCCGGTCCTGATCCACGGCCACACGCACCGCCCCGCCGAGCACGACCTGGGCGACGGCCAGGCGCGCTGGGTGCTCAGCGACTGGGACGCCGCCGCGCAGCCTCCGCGCGCCGAAGTGCTGCGGCTGACCGCCGACGGGCCGCAGCGCATGGCATTGAGCGCGAGCACCTGACGGACCGATGCTGCGCTGGCTGCGCGGCCTGCGGGCCGCTCCCGAGATCCCCGAAGCCGCCTGGCAGGCCACGCTGGCGGCCTACCCCTTCCTCGCCGCACGGCCGGCGCAGGACGTCGCGCGGCTGCGCGGCCTGAGCGCCCGCTTCCTGCAGGACAAGGAGTTCAACGGCGCGCTCGGCTTCGAGATCACCGACGCCGTGGCGCTGGCCATCGCCGCGCAGGCGGTGCTGCCGGTGCTGCACCTGCCCGGCGGCCTGGCCTGGTACGACGACTTCGTCGGCATCGTGGTCGTGCCTTCGGAGGTGAGCACGCGCCGCGTGGCGGTGGACGAGGCCGGCGTGGTGCACGAGTACGACGAGGCCATCATCGGCGAGGCGCGCGAGCACGGGCCGGTGATGCTCTCGTGGCCGCACGTGCAGGAAGGCGGCAATGCCGAGGCGGCCGGCCCGATCCTCAACGTCGTGATCCACGAGTTCGCGCACAAGATCGACATGCGCGACGGCCTGGTGGACGGCTGCCCGCCCCTGCCGGCCGGCTTCGCCGGCACGCGCACGGCGCGTGAGGCGCGCGCCGCCTGGATGGCGGCGATGGCGCCGGCCTACGACGCCTTCCGCGAACAGGCCGTCGTGGCCGAGCGCTTCGGCGGCGAGCCGCCCTGGCTGGACGGCTATGCCGCCTCGTCGATGGCCGAGTTCTTCGCCGTCGCTTGCGAGGCCTACTTCGTGGACCGCGCACGCTTCGGCCGCGAGATGGGCACGCTGGCGCCGCTGTTCGACGCCTTCTTCAGGCCCGGCCGCTGAAGCGCCCGGGCCGGGCGCGGCGCGCCTCAGCCCTTGCGCAGCAGCGTGCGCAGCGCGCTCTGCAGGCGGCGCGCGCTGGCGGCGTCGTGCGCGCTGGCCAGCACCCTGCCGGCGTCCTGGGCCCAGGTCTCGGCCGGGCCCGGCTCGTTGCGGCGGGTCAGCAACTTCAGTTGCAGTGCCCGGCGCGCCTCCAGTTGCTCGGCCGGCGTCGGCACGTCGGCCGCCATCTCCAGCCGCAGCAGCGCCTCGCCCGCATCGCCGCCGCCGGGCGCTGATGCCAGGGCCTGCGCCCACTGGTTGCGCACGGACGAGGACACGCCCCGCCCCAGGTCCTGCGCGCTGGGCAGGGCTTCGGCGCTGCGCTGCTCCCAGGCACCGACCAGTTGCGTCAGCACCTCGCCGTGCGCCTGGGCCGCCAGCTTGCGCAGCGCGGCCTGCGCGTGCTCCATGGCTTCGCGCTGGGCGCGGAAGGCGGCATCGCCCAGGCGCGGGCCGCGCGGCTCGCGCGCGGGGCGGTCGCCGAAACGGCCGCCGGCACGGTCGCCCGGCCCGGATGCGCCGAACCGCCCGCCGCGGTCGCCGCCGCGTCCCGGCGCCGCGCCGCGCGCGTCGCGGCGGTCACCGGGCCGGCCGGCGGCGCGG
>NZ_JBIQNC010000209.1:0-8065 GCF_044462705.1 Xenophilus sp. | reverse complement strand
GCGCTCGCGCGCTCCGCGCTGCTGGCCGCCGACCTGGTGCTGATCCCCGTGCAGCCCAGCGCCTACGACGTCTGGGCCACGCAGGAAATGGTGGGCCTGATCCAGGAAGCGCAGGTGTTCCGGCCTGCGCTGCGCGCGGCCTTCGTCATCAACCGGCGCGTGGTTGGGACCGTGATCGGGCGCGAGGCGCGCGCCGCGCTGGCAGACCAGTCGTTTCCGACGCTGCGCGCCGACATCGCGCAGCGCATCGCCTTCGCCGACTGTGTGGCGGCGGGCAAGCTGGTGTGGGAGGTGGCGCCCAAGGGCGCCGCAGCGCGTGAGGTGGCTGCGCTGGCGGATGCCGTGCAGGAGGCGCTGCGATGACGGCTGTCGGTACACCGAAGCCATCGCGGCGGGCCGCCATCGGCCGCCGGCCGGCGCCCGACCCGGCCACGGCCTGGGTGCATCGGGAAGATGGCGGCGCGGCGCCGGTGAAAGCAGCGATGAAAGCGGCGGTGTTCACCGCGCGCCTGACCATCGACGTGACGCCAGCGCTGCGTGGGCGCATCAAGGTGATCGCGTTCCAGCGCGGCATCACCGCCGCCGACATGCTGCGCGAGCTGCTGGAGCGCGAGTACCCGGAGGCACGGCCATGACGGCGGTGCAAGTGGCGGGCAGCACGCCGGGCACGCGGGCCTGGGCGCAGGCGGCGCTGCCGCCGGCCCCAGTGCCCGTGCCTACACCCATGAAGGTGTCGCTCGCCTTCGTCGAGCATCGCGTGAACGTCTGGCTGCGCTTCGGTCGGCCGGCACGCGAGATCGTGCTGGACCGCTGGCGGCGCGTCGCGGTGTTCCTGCCGGGGGCCGTCTGCTGCCGCGTCAAGTGGATCGGCAACGACTTCGGCACCACGCTGTGGCAGCTCATGGTGCTGCAGGCGCCGACGCCGCTGGATGGCATGCAGTGCATCTCGGGCGTGTCGCCCGGCGCGCGCATCCTGCTGCGCGCCGATGGCGAACATCGCGTCAAGGCCGTGCTCGCCGCTGTCGATGCGATCGAGGCGGCGGGCATCGACCCCTGCGCGGTCGCGCCGGTCTACTGGTGCATGGCGGGCAACCGGCTGGCCGCCCGCCTGCCGCTGCCGACCTACACGCCGGAGCGCCACGCGGCGCACCTGGCACGCGGGGCACTGCAATGATCGCGCGTATGCACCGCCTCGCGTTGCTGGCGTGCATGGCGCTCGCCGTGGCGGCGATTGCCACGCCTGCGGCGGTGCCGCTTCCGGTGCGGATCGTCTTCAACCCGAGCGCGAGCGTGGCGCGCGGGTGGTATCGCGTCGATGCGCTCGGTCATCCCGGCTCGCTGCAAGAATCGTTGCAGGTAGGCAGCATCGTCTTGGCTCGGCTCCCCGCTGGCGTGGCCGCGTTCGCGGCGCAGCGCGGCTACCTGCCCGAGGGCGTGCCGATCCTCAAGCGCATCGGCGCCATGGCGCCGCAGGCGGTGTGCGTCTTTGATCGCCTGGTGTGGATCGACGGGGTGCCCGTGGCGGCTGTGCTCACGCACGATGGCGCGCGCCGGCCGCTGCATCCCCGGGCGCAGTGCCGGGCGCTCATGCAGAGCGAACTTTTCCTGCTCAGCAACACCCATCCGGCGTCGTTCGACAGCCGCTACTTCGGCCCCATCGATGCCGCCGCCGTGCTCGGCATCGCGCGACCCTTGTGGACATGGTGAGTGTCATGCGCTTGCGTCCACGCATGCGCCGAGCCTGTCGCCGGACTGCGGCCGAAGCTGCACTTCGGCTGCATTCCAGCGTGCAGGAATCCCGTCGCAAGCGCGCAGCGCCCGCTGCACCCGCGCAGCCTCGCGGGCTGCGCTGCGCGCGCCGTGCGCGGCTGGCGGCATGCCGGAGCCGCGAGCGGATGCGGGGGGCGCAGGCAGAGGGCAAGAGAAAAGGGCCGGCACGCCTCGGGGCGCTTCTCCAGTCTGCACGTGGGGTGGGCACGGCACGTCGCCTGCGGCGTTGTGTGCCGTGCGGACGCCAATTCGCTGCCGCTGCAATAGTCTGGCGCGTGCCGTCCACGCTGCACTGCGCCTCGATGCGCCGGGGCCTTCGCGATGGCTGACGCTGACGATGACCGCTTTCGCCTCCGTCCGACACCGCCCAGAGCGCGCTCCGGGCCGCGTTCCCAGCGCTTCGTGTCCCAGGTGCTCAAGGCCGTGTCGAAGTCCGGGGTCAAGGCGTCAGACACACGCGGTGCACGCCCCGCCTCGACCTTCGGCCGGGGGCGCATGGCCGCCGGACTGGCCGGCCGCGGCCTCGGCGCGAGCGCCCGGCGCGTGGTCATCAAGTCCCGCTTCGTCGTGCTGAAGCGCGCGGGTGCAAAAGCGGTGTCGGCACACCTGCGCTACATCGAGCGCGAGGGCGTGACCCGCAACGGACAGAAAGGACAGGCCTATGGCGCCGACACCGACGCGGCGGACCTCCAGGCCTTCGAGGAACGCGGCCGGGGCGACCGGCACCAGTTCCGCCTCATCGTCTCGCCGGAGGATGCTCCGGAACTGCAGGACCTCAGGGGCTTCACGCGGCAACTGATGCGGCGCATGGAGATCGACCTGGAGACTCCGCTGGACTGGGTCGCCGTAGACCACTGGGACACGGACAACCCGCACACCCACATCGTGCTGCGTGGCTGGATAGGCAGTGAGCGCCAGGGCCGTGACCTCGTGATCGCGCCCGACTACCTGGCCCACGGCGTGCGCCTGCGCGCCTGCGAGATCGCGACCGAATGGATGGGGCCGCGCACCGAGGCCGAGATCCGCCAGAGCCTGCAGCGCGAGGTGGAGCAGCAGCGCCTCACCGGTCTGGATCGTCAACTACTGCGCCAAGCCGAGGTGGACGTCGTGGACCTGACCGAGGGGGCAGGCAACGTACCCGGCACGCAGCGCCGGACGCTGCTGCGCGCCCGGCTGCAGCGGCTCGAAGCCATGTCGCTGGCCGAGCGCATCGACGCGAACCGCTGGCGGCTGGCGGCTGGCATGGACCAGACGCTGGCCGCCATGGGCGAGCGCGGCGACATCCTGCGCACCATGCACCGGGCCATGAAGGGCGAGCAGCGCGAGTTGGTGACCGATCCTCCGGCGGATGCGTCCGTCGTCGGGCGTATCGCGGGCAAGGGGCTGGGCGATGAACTGCATGACCGACCCTGCCTGGTGGTCGATGGCATCGACGGACGGGCGTACTACCTGAAACTGCCGGCTGGCATCGACCTGGGCGGACTACCGCTGGGCGGCATCGTGGAGTTTCGGCCGCCAACGCGGGAGAGCATCGTGGATCGGAATATCCTGGCCGTGGCCAGGGACGGCATCTACACCCCGGCCAGCCATCGGGCGCAGCTCGTGCAGACCGGCGACCGGGATCCCGAGACCACGGTGGAGATCCACGTGCGCCGACTGGAGGCGCTGCGCCGCAGCGGCATCGTGGAGCGCATCGCCGACGGCGCCTGGACCGTGCCATCGGACCTGTTGCGGCAAGCTCGGGAGCATGGCGCGCTGAAGATGCCACGGCGCGCCGTCCTATTGCGCTCGCACCTGTCTATCGAGCAGCAGGTCAGGGCCATCGGTGCGACTTGGCTGGATCGGGGGCTGGTGGCGGGCGATATGGCTCGGCCGGCTGTGCAGGGCTTTGGTGCACAGGTGCGCGAGGCCATGCGGCAGCGTGTGGAGTTCCTGATCGGGCAGGGGCTGGCCGAGCGCCGGGGCCAGCGCGTTGTCTTCGCTCGCAACCTGCTGGCGACCTTGCGGGATCGAGAGCTTTCGGAGACTGCGCGGGCAATCGCCTCCGAAACTGGCTTGAAGTACCGGAGGCCGGCCAATGGACAGAAGTTGGCCGCCACCTATCGGCGCAGCCTCATGCTCGTCAGCGGCCGCTATGCCCTCCTGGACGACGGCGTAGGGTTTAGCCTGGTGCCGTGGAAACCAGTCATTGAATCACGCCTGGGCAAGCAGGTTGCCGCCACACTTCATGGTCGCGAAGTGGCATGGGAGATCGGGTATCGGCGCGGCATTGGAATCTGTTGAGACTGGGCGGGCACGGGTTGACATACTTGCGTGGCGTGGAGCCCATTTGCTTTGGAGCGGAGTCTCCGGGACAGATGTCGTATGCAGGCCGTTGTGAACGCGGCCGAGGCGCTTTGCACATGGTGGCAGGATTCGTGCCGCATCGAACGCGAGCAGGAACCGGCGCCCCGTCTCTGTCGGCCGGACAATGAGATCAGTACCCAGGACAGGTTGGCTATGGGCATACGCAGCCGGGCAGGCAGATTGAGTGACTGGCGGGGTAGTACTGTTGGTCTGGACGGACAATCCGTGCATGACCTTGAAAGAGTTGGAAGCCGTGTACTGGGCCGGTACGTTAGGCAGTTTCGTATTGGCCGCAGACCGCTTGTCGATGACCCAGTCTTCGCTGTCCAAGCGGATCCTCGAACTGGAGGAGGAACTCGGCGAAAGGCTGTTCGACCGCTCCGGCCCCCGGGCGCGAATCACCGGTGCCGGCGAGCGTGTGCTGGCCCAGGCTCGGCAGATGCTGGCTCTGCGTGACGCCGTCCTCATCGGCGCGCGGGGGCCGACGGCGTTGCTGGGAACCTGCCGCTTCGGCGTCAGTGAGCAGGTCGCCTCCACATGGCTGCCGGCACTCGTGCAGCGGATGCGCAAGAGCTGGCCCGAAGTCGCGCTGGAGCCCCGCGTCGGCGTGACGCATGAGCTGTTGGCCGCCGTGGTGCGGGGGGAGACTGACTTCGCCTTGTGTCCGGGTGGCTCGGCTGACGCACAGCTCAGTTCGCGCAGACTGCATGCTGTCGAGATGGTTTGGGTGGCAGGGCAGGATTTCATGCCGCCGGATGGCGTCCTGACGCCCGAGCGGCTGACGCAACTGCCGGTGATCACCACATCGGCGCAGGCCGGAGCCACGGCCGCACTTGACGCCTGGGCGGTGGACCGTGGCTTCAAGTTCCGCCGCATCGTCGCGTGCAACAGCATGGGCGCGGTGGCCGCCCTGGCCGCTGCCGGCCTGGGCCTGTGCGTATTGCCCAAGCCGTTCGCGTCCCGGTTCTTCAAGGAAGGGCGCCTCGTGCGCGTGGCCGCCGTGCGGGAACTGCTGGTTCCATCGCTCCCCTACTACCTGCATTGGCGGCGCGACGACGACAGTACCCTGGGCGCCGCCGTGCGAGAGACGGTGGTCGCTGTCGGGTCAAAGCCGCGCTGGCCGGGTTGATCATCGATTTTTCTCCAGGCGCGCCTTCGATATTTCTCGCTGGCGCGGTTGCTCTCCGCTGCCTACGCTGGCGGTATGCAATCTTCTGAATCACTATCAAACGCGGGTGGCCTTCCACCGCGCGACGCGGCCTGGTTCCGCCAGGTCGCTCAGTGCATCAACGACGATCCCGAGATGGATCTGGTGGGGCAGCATCTGAATGCCACGGTCGCCTTCGCTTTCGGCGCGCAGCGCCACCACCTCGTACTCCAGCACGGCAAGGTCGTGGACGTGCGCCATGGCAAGAAGCTGGACTGGCGCGTCGACTTCGGCTTCCGTGCGCCGGATGCCGTGTGGGACAAGTTCTTCTCCCGGCCGGCGCCCCCGCTATACAACAGCGTCTTTGCCATGGCAATGCGCGTGGATGAGTTCGAAATGGAGGGCGACACCCTGCTGTTCGCACAGAACGCGCGCTCCATGACCCGGCTGCTCGAGCTGATGCAGATCCAGGGGCAGCCGCAATGAGCCGCTTCGAACCTATCCGCGGCGGCTACTTCGGTATCGAGGTCGATGGTGTCGCCTACCGGATCTTCTACGAGGAAGCGGGGCAGGGCATTCCGCTGCTGTGCCTGCACACTGCCGGCGCCGACAGCCGCCAGTGGCGACACCTGCTCAACGACCGCGAAGTCACCCAGCGCTTTCGCGTCATTGCATTCGACCTGCCTTACCACGGGCGCTCGAATCCTCCCGCGGGCTGGTGGCTGCGCAAGTACGAACTCACTCGTCGTCTCTACGTGGGCTGCATCCGCGAGGTCTATCGGGCGCTGGAACTGGAACGCCCCATCCTGCTGGGTTGCTCCATCGGCGGCTTCGTGGTGCTGCAACTGGCGGTGGATCATGGCGAGGAGCTTCGCGGCGTCATCGGCCTGCAAAGCGTGGCCCATGGCATCGGCCGCCACAACGACTTCCTGCACCACCCCGCGATCCACGGCGGCGAGTTCGCTGCCAGCTATACGTACGGGCTGAATTCGCCTCTGAGTCCGGAGGAGGCCCGGCGAGAGAATTGGTGGTACTACGCTCAGGGCGGGCCGGGTGTCTATGCCGGCGATACCGCCTTCGGGCGGGAGTTCGACGTGCGTGCCCAACTCAAGGACATCGATACGCGCCGCTGCAAGGTATCGATCATCTCGGGCGACTATGACTATTCGGCGCTGCCTGACGTCTCCCGGCAGGTGGCTGAGGCGATCCCCGGCGCCCAGTTCACGCTGATCGAGGGGCTGGGCCATTTCCCGGTCATCGAGGACTACGCCAAGCTGCGTCCCAGCCTGCATGGCGCGCTGGAGCACATGCTCGAAGAGGAGCAGTCGGCATGAACGACCCGCTCTACGAAAAGGGTGTGGCCAACCGGCGATTCGTGATGGGCGAGACCCATGTGGCGAGCAGCACCGCGGCGCGTACCAGCTTCTCGCAGCCGCTGAACGAACTCGCCATGCGCTATTGCTGGGGTGAATTGTGGTCGCGCGAGGGCGTGTCGTGGAAGATTCGCAGTTTGGTCTGCTTGGCCTTGCTGGCGGTGCAGAACAAGCCGGTCGAATTCAAGGCCCATGTGGGAGGGGCGCTACGCAACGGCGCGACGCACGAGGAAATCCAGGAGGTTTTGCTCCAGTTGGTGATTTATTGCGGCCTGCCCACCGGCAGCCAGGCCTTCCGATGGGCCAACGAATATCTCGCAGAGGCGCAGCAACCACAGGATCCCGCGCCTCCATCGACGTAGAACAAGGAGACATTGCGCGATGCTGAAGCAATTCTTGAGAGGGCTGGTCGCCTGCGCCGCGATGGCCGTGGCGATCTGCGCGCCGGCAGCGGAATTTCCCTCCATGCCGGTCAAGCTGGTGGTGCCGCTGGGTCCGGGTTCGGCGACCGACATCCTGGCGCGCCAGGTGGCTCAATGGCTTGAGGCGGAATGGGGGCAGCCCGTCATCGTGGAGAACCGCCCGGGTGCCGGTGGCGTGGTGGCGGCCGACTACGTGTCCAAGCAGCCGGCCGACGGGCACACTCTGCTGTTGACGGGATCGTCACTGGTGATCGCGCCGCTCATTGATCGCAATGCCAACTTCCGCATCGGCCGCGATTTGAAGCCGGTGGCGCGCCTGGCGATTCTGCGTATCGTTCTGGCCACCAACAACAAGGTGCCAGTTCCGAACCTGCGTGAGTTCGCCGCGCTCAGCCGTGCCCGGCCGGGGACGATGAACTATGCCGGACTGGGGCGTACGTCGATCATCGACATCGGCATGGAGGTGCTGAAGCAGGGACTGCACATGGATCTCACGCCGGTCGCGTACAAAGGTGCGGCAGAACACAACACGGCGCTGATCCGCAACGACGTGCAGTTGGTGTGGGGTGGCGCCCAGGTGCTCAAGGAGCAAGCGAAGGCGGGTCGGGTCCGTTTGCTGGCGGCCGTCTCCGAGCACCGCTTCTCCGATCTGCCCGACCTGCCCACCGTGAAAGAGGAAGGCTACCAGGGCTTCATTCCTCAAGTGTGGACCGGGATCATCGCGCCGGCAGGTACCCCGGACCACGTACTCGCTCGCATTACCAACGACGTCAACCGCGTGCTCGCCCGCGCGGATGCCCAGGCCGTGCTGCGCGACAAGCTCGGCAACGATCCCGCGCCGCTGCCGCCTGGGATGTTCGGCGAGGAAGTGAACAAGGAAACGGCGTTCTGGGCGCGCACGCTCAAGGGCCTCGGCATCGAGCCGCAGTAAAGAACAGACATGGAACCCGGACTCGTGAGCGCACTCCCCCTGAAGGACCCTTCCCTCTTCCGCCAGCAGGCCTTTC
>NZ_JBIQNC010000208.1:5505-8128 GCF_044462705.1 Xenophilus sp. | reverse complement strand
CGAAGTCCGGGAGAAACGGGGGTGGACTCATTCTCGCTCCAGCACGTACCGCACGCCGGGGATCGCCAGGTAGCGCAGCCGCTTGACCTCGCGCCGGCCCAGCGTCACGGTGCGCAGCACGGCGCCGCAGGCGGCCGACAGCATGCCGGCCAGCATCATCCCCGTGGCCAGCACCGCGGTGGGCAGGCGCGGCACCAGCCCGGTGTGCAGCCAGGTGAGCACCAGCGGCACCGCCAGTGCCAGCGCCGCCAGCGCCAGCAGCGCGGCGATGGTGCTGAAGAAGGACAGCGGCCGCTCGTTGACGAACAGCCGCGTGATCATCAGCAGGATGCGCCAGCCGTCGCGGTACGTGGAGAGCTTGCTGTGCGAGCCCTCCGGCCGCGACAGGTAGCGCACCGGCAGCTCGGTCCAGGGCATGCGCAGCTCGAGCGCATGCACGGTCAGCTCGGTCTCCGTCTCGAAACCCTGCGCCAGCGCCGGGAAGCTCTTGACGTAGCGCCGCGAGAACACGCGCAGGCCCGACAGCATGTCGGTGAAGCCGCCGCCGAACAGCGCCGCCACCGTGCCGGTGAGCAGGCGGTTGCCCAGGCGGTGGCCGGGGCGGTAGGTCTGGACGTCCTGGCGGTCGTCCTGGCGCGCGCCGACCACCATGTCGAGGTTGCCGTCCACCAGCAGCGCGATCATCTCGCGCAGGCGCGCCAGGTCGTAGGTGGCGTCGCCGTCCACCATCACGTACACGTCGGCCTCCACGTCGGCGAACATGCGGCGCACCACGTTGCCCTTGCCGCGCAGGGCCACGTGCGTCACCTCGGCGCCGGCGGCGCGCGCCACGGCGGCCGTGTCGTCGGTGGAGGCGTTGTCGAAGACGTGGATCTGCACCTGCGGCAGCGCCGCGCGGAAGCCGGCGATCACCTGGCCGATGGCAGCCGCCTCGTTGTAGCAGGGGATGACGGCGGCGATGCGCAGGGCCGCGAGGTCGGGGGCAGCAGCGGTCATGGGGTCGGGCCGGAAGGGGTGGGAAGCACGCGGTACGCCTTCACCGCGCCGCGGGCGAACAGCGGCGCGAAGTACCGGCCGAAGCCGGGCTGCGTGTCGACGTAGGGCGCGATGGCCGTGTTGACCACGATCGTACCGAAGCCCTGCGACGCCAGCTTGTGCGCCAGCGCCTCGGGCGGCAGCAGGATGTAGTCGGAAAGCCGGTAGGGCCCGAACACGTCGCCCCAGGCCGGCTGGCCGGCGAAGTAGATGGCGTCGTTCAGGCCGACCTGGTACAGCCGGCCCTGGCCGTGGGCGCGCACGTATTGCAGCACCTCGTAGCCGGGCACGTTGGCGCGCAGGAAGGCCTCGCGCGCCTCGGGCGTGGCGGCGACCATGCGTGCGTGCACCACCATGCGCTGCACGCCGACCACCACCAGCAGCGCCAGCAGCGCGCCGCCGGCGATGCGCGGCACCGGTGCCCGGGCCAGCGCGGGCATCCATCGCCGCACGCCCGCGGCGGCCCACAGGTACAGCTGCCGCCAGCCCATCGCGCCCAGCCAGGCCAGCATCGGGAAGGCGGCCATCATGTAGCGCGGGTAGCGCGAGGTGGCGACCCACACCAGCACCGACCAGGCGCCGAAGACGAAGGCCGCGCGCACGGCCGGGCGCGCCTTCCAGAACACGCACCAGGGCACCAGCAGCGCCGGCCACAGCATCACGTTGGGCAGCGCGGCGTGCTCGCGCACGTCGTCCACCTGCTGGCGGTAGTCGGCCGCGTTCCAGTTGGTGAAGCCGAACACCCGCGCGCCGATGGGGTTGAACGGGTCGCCCGTGTGCAGCCAGTTGCGGCCGTACCAGTAGATGCACGGCAGCAGGAACACCGCCAGGCCGGCCAGCAGCACGCCGGGCCGGCGCTCGCGCCAGAGCACGAACACGCCCAGCAGCGGCAGGAACGTGAGGGCCTGGTACTTGCTGCCCGCCGCCACGCCGAGCAGGAAGGCGGCCAGCATCAGCCGGCGCGGGTCGCGCGCCGCGTCCGCGCGCCAGGCCCACAGCAGCACGCAGGCCGACAGCACGAACAGCGCCACGCCCATGTCGATCAGCGCATTGGCGTACTCGCCCACCGCCAGCAGGATCACGGCCGCCATGCAGGCGGTGACGCGGTCGGTGTGGTGCAGTGCCAGGCGGTAGATCAGCAGCGCGGCGATCCAGCCGGCCAGCGCGTGCAGCAGGTGCGGGAAGACGTCGCCCATCAGCGGCATCGCGGCCGCGTAGAGCAGGTTGTAGTTGTACGGAAACCAGGGATAGCGCAGCCAGTCGTACACGCCGATGCGCCCGCTCGCGGCCACCTCGCGTGCCCACGGCAGGTGGTACATCATCTCGTCGAAGGCATGCGGCGGCGACAGCGGCTCCACCAGCGAGACGGCGAAGGCACCCCAGGCCACGGCCAGCGCGGCGCGGCCGGCCGCCGTCAGCGGCGGCCGGGGCCGGCCGCGCAGCGCACGGCGCAGCGCCGGCACCCGCAGCGCGGAGCCGAGCAGGCCCGCCGCCACCAGCGCGCCCACCGCGGGCGGACGCAGCAGGCCGGCCAGGCCCAGGCCCTGGAAGGCCAGCACGTACAGGCCGAGTCCCAGCGCGGCGGCCA
>NZ_JBIQNC010000208.1:0-5405 GCF_044462705.1 Xenophilus sp. | reverse complement strand
CCCCAGGCCGCGAACGCGCACACGGCCAGGGCCGCATAGTGCTGCGCGGCGAAACTCATCAACGACACAAAAGGAATGCGGCCCCCGGGCGAAGAACGTAGGACAAGGAACGCAGCGCGCGTGGGGCCGCGCCGCTGCAGGCGTTACAGGTTCGGTGCCAGCAGCCGCTGCAGGTCGGCCTCGGCCACCTGCCGGCGCGCGGCCAGGTCGGCCAGCTGGTCGGGCCCGATTCTGCCCACGCTGAAGTACTTTGCCTCGGGATGCCCCAGATAGAACCCGGATACGCTGGCCGCCGGCGTCATCGCCAGGCTCTCGGTCAGGCCCATGCCGATCTCCTCGCACTGCAGCAGCTCGAACAGCGGGCCCTTGACGCTGTGGTCGGGGCAGGCCGGGTAGCCGGGCGCCGGGCGGATGCCGCGGTACTGCTCCTTGATGAGCTGCTCCAGGCCGAGCTGCTCGTCGGGCGCGTAGCCCCACAGGTCCATGCGCACGCGCCGGTGCAGCACCTCGGCGAAGGCCTCGGCCAGGCGGTCGGCCAGGGCCTTGAACATGATGGCGGAGTAGTCGTCCAGGTCGTCGAGGAAGTACTTCTCCTTCTTCTCGGCGCCGATGCCGGCCGTGACGGCGAAGGCACCCACGTAGTCCGCGATGCCCGCGTCGCGCGGCGCGACGAAGTCGGCGAGGCAGCGGCTGGGGCGCATCACGCCGTTCACCTCCTGCTTCTCGGTCTGCTGGCGCATGCCGTACCAGGTCAGCACCTTGCGTTCGCGGCTCTCGTCGGCGTAGAGCACGATGTCGTCGTCGTGCTCGGTGTTGGCCGGCCAGAAGCCCACCACGCCGTTGGCCGTGAGCCAGCGGCCCTCGATCAGCCGCTGCAGCATGCGCTTGCCGTCGGAGAAGACGCGCTGCGCCTCGCTGCCCACGATCTCGTCCTTGAGGATCTGCGGGAAGGGCCCCGCCAGGTCCCAGGTCTGGAAGAAGGGGCCCCAGTCGATGGCGGCGGCCAGCTCCGACAGGTCGTAGTTGCGGAAGATGCGCCGGCCGGTGAACTTCGGCCGGGTCGGCTGGTAGCCGCGCCAGTCGATCGGCGTCCTGTTGGCGCGCGCCTTCGCCAGCGGCCACAGCGGCACCTGCTTGCGATTGGCGTGCTGGTGGCGCACGCGCTCGTAGTCGGCGTTGACCTCGGCGATGTACTGCGCCGCCTGCTCCGAGAGCAGGTTCTGCGCCACGCCCACGCTGCGCGAGGCGTCGGGCACGTAGACCACCGGCCCCTCGTAGTGCGGCGCGATCTTCACCGCGGTGTGCACGCGGCTGGTGGTGGCGCCGCCGATCAGCAGCGGGATCTTCTTGATGCGGAAGTGCTCGTCCTTCTGCATCTCGCCGGCCACGTACTGCATCTCTTCCAGGCTGGGCGTGATCAGACCCGACAGGCCGACGATGTCCGCGCCCTCGATCCTTGCCCGGGCCAGGATCTCGTGGCACGGGACCATCACGCCCATGTTCACCACCTCGAAGTTGTTGCACTGGAGCACGACGGTGACGATGTTCTTGCCGATGTCGTGCACGTCGCCCTTGACGGTGGCGATGACGATCTTGCCCTTGCTGCGCACGTCGCGGCCGGCCGCCTCGTCGCGCTTCTTCTCTTCCTCGATGTAGGGGATCAGGTGCGCCACCGCCTGCTTCATCACGCGCGCCGACTTCACCACCTGCGGCAGGAACATCTTGCCGGCGCCGAACAGGTCGCCGACGACGTTCATGCCGTCCATCAGCGGGCCCTCGATCACGTGCAGCGGACGGCCGCCCCTGGCGACGATCTCGCGGTAGGCCTCCTCCGTGTCCTCGACGATGAAGTCGGTGATGCCGTGCACCAGCGCGTGCGACAGGCGCTGCGCCACCGGCACCGGCTGCTCCGGGGTGCCGCGCCATTCGAGCTTCCTGCTCTCGTCCTTGGCGGCGCCCTTGGCGCTCTCGGCGATCTCCACCAGGCGCTCGCCGGCGTCGGGCCGGCGGTTGAGGATCACGTCCTCCACCCGCTCGCGTAGCCCGGGCTCCACCTCGTCGTACACGCCCACCATGCCGGCGTTGACGATGCCCATGTCCATGCCCGCGCGGATGGCGTGGTAGAGGAAGACCGTGTGGATCGCCTCGCGCACCGGGTCGTTGCCGCGGAAGGAGAAGCTCACGTTGCTGACGCCGCCCGACACCTTGGCGCCCGGCAGGTTCTGCTTGATCCAGCGCGTGGCCTCGATGAAGTCCACCGCGTAGTTGTTGTGTTCCTCGATGCCGGTGGCGATGGCGAAGATGTTGGGGTCGAAGATGATGTCCTCGGGCGGGAAGCCCACCTCGTCGACCAGCACGCGGTAGGCCCGCTCGCAGATCTCGATCTTGCGCTGGTAGGTGTCGGCCTGGCCGACCTCGTCGAAGGCCATCACCACCGCCGCCGCGCCGTAGCGCCGCACCAGCCGCGCCTCGTGCTTGAACTTCTCGATGCCCTCCTTCATGGAGATCGAGTTGACGATGCCCTTGCCCTGGATGCAGCGCAGCCCGGCCTCGATCACCTCCCACTTGGAGGAGTCCACCATGATCGGCACGCGCGCGATGTCGGGCTCGGAGGCGATCAGGTTCAGGAAGCGCACCATGGCGGCCTTGCTGTCGAGCATGGCCTCGTCCATGTTCACGTCGATCACCTGGGCGCCGTTCTCCACCTGCTGGCGCGCCACGGCCAGCGCCTCCTCGAAGCGGCCGTTCAGGATCATCCGCGCGAAGGCCTTGGAGCCGGTGACGTTGGTGCGCTCGCCGATGTTGACGAACAGGCTGCCCTCGCCGAGCGTGACCGGCTCCAGGCCGGACAGCTTCATCGGGGCGACGGGGGGCGTGGGAATCGACATGGGCTCACCTGCGGATGGCATGGACAGGCGAGCGTCGTTGCGCGGAAAGAAGCCCCCAAGCCTGACAGCCGGCGGCTGCTGCAACGCTCCTTGGGGAAGGGGCGGATTTTATGCCGTCCGCCTCATCCCGCAGCGCGGCCGGGGCACTTGAGAAGCGGCGCCGCCCGTTCGTCCTTCCTCCCGTGCGGCAGGACGCCGCCGCGCCCGCCACCACAAGGAGCCCCCATGACGGACATCCGCTGGAATCTACTGACCGAACGCTCGTTCGCGCCGCAGCGCTACCGGATCGGGCTGGTGGTGCGCGGCATGGCACGGCCCGGCGCCGCGCCGCCCAGCGAAGGCCATGCCGACTGCGTGCTGTCCTCGGGGGAGCCGATCGGCTTTTTTGCCGAAACCGGCATCCCCGTGTCCGGCAGCCGCGGTTCGGAAACGGCCACCCTGGGCGTGCGCACACTCAGCGCCACGCTGGCGGGCACGGTCTGGGGCTATCGCGAACTGATGGTCCATCGGCGCGCCTATGTCGACCGCGCCGCCGCCGCGGCGGCCGGCGCGGTGTCGACCCTGCTCGCGATCGAGGTCTCGGAACGCGAGTGCCGGCAGTTCGAGCGCGCCTGGTCCTCGATGCGGGTCGATCCCGGCATGTTCGGCATCGTCGGCCTCAACTGCGCCACGCATGCGGGCTATGCCTTCGCGGCGGCGGGGCTGCTGACCCGCGCCGATTCCCTGGGACGGCACGCCGCGACCTCGGACATGGACGGCCTGGACACGCCGGCCCAGCTCTTCCACCAGCTCGTGCGGGGCCCCGCCAACGAGCGCTGCGAGGTCTACACCGGCTTTTTCGGCTTTCAGCCCGCCTCGGGCTGGGGGTACCGCGTGTCCTTCGATCCGCGCTGAGGCTGCGCCGCCTGCGCTGCCGCCGGCAGGCCGAAGATGCCGTCGAAGGCCCAGTTGAAGGCGAAGGTGTAGACCAGGAAGAACACCATCAGCCCCGCCTCCATCGCCAGTGCCTGCAGCAGGCTCACGTCCAGCCACCAGGCGAAGACCGGGATCAGGATCAGCCCCAGCCCGCCCTCGAAGCCCAGCGCATGCGCCACGCGCCGGCGCAGGCTGCGCCCGCGCACCGTCTGGCGCGCCTCCCACCACTCGAAGGCGGTGTTGAACACGAGGTTCCACACCAGCGCAATGGCCGAGGCCATGGCGGAGGCGACGCCCGCCTTCATGAGGCCGCTGTCGGAAGTGAGCGCCAACCCAGCGCTGGCGCACACGATGGCGATGCCCTCGTAGAGGGTGACGTAGACGATCTTTCGCTGAATGCCTTGCATGGACGGCACTTTATGTCTTGATTGCTGATATAAAAAGTCATCTTCTTTCAGATTGATTGATAGAAATGGCCTTCACCAGCGAGAACGTGGCGGTCTTCCTGGCGGTGCTCGACAGCGGTTCCTTCTCCGCCGCGGCGCGCGTCCTGGGCCGGGTGCCCTCGGCCGTGAGCATGGCCATCGCGCACCTGGAGGCGGAGCTGGACCTGCCGCTGTTCGACCGCTCGGGCCGCGAGCCGCGGCCCACCGCGGCGGCGCGCGCGCTGGAGCCGCAGGCGCGCCTGCTGGCCGGGCAACTGGCGCAGCTGGAGGCGCAGGCCCTCTCGCTCACCCGGGGCCTGGAGAGCCGGCTGACGCTGGCCATCGCCCCCGAACTGCTGGGCGCCGCCTGGACCGGCGCCGTCGCCCGGCTGGTGCGGGACTTCCCGCTGCTGGACGTGGAGGTGCTGGCCGCGCCGCAGGCCGACGCGCTGGTGCTGCTGCACAGCGGCCGCGCCCAGCTCGCGCTGGTGTTCGAGCGGCCCGGCCAGGACGGCCGGGAGGGCTTTCAGGAGGTCGGCAGCGAGACGCTGGTGGCCGTGGTGGCGCCGGACCATCCGCT
The DNA here is from genome assembly GCF_044462705.1 of Xenophilus sp. NCBI lineage: Bacteria > Pseudomonadati > Pseudomonadota > Betaproteobacteria > Burkholderiales > Comamonadaceae > Xenophilus > Xenophilus sp. The sequence goes on along the minus strand of NZ_JBIQNC010000208.1, from coordinate 597 downwards.
GCTGCAGGAGGCCGGCGGGCAGGGCGGCGGCCTGGGCGAGGCGCACCTGGCGCGCACGCGGCAGATCGTGGTGGCCGGGCGCGACGCCGGCGTGGCGGACCCGCGCCTGCTGTTCGCGCGGCAGCGCTGGCTCACCGACAGCCCCGAGGCCGCCTGCAGCCTGCTCGAAGCCGGCCTGGGCTGGGGCTGGCTGCCGCGCAGCGTGGTGCGCCCCCAGCTGGCGGCGGGCACGCTGCGCGAACTGCCCCTGGCCGGCCTGACCAACGCGCTCACGCTGTGGGTGGACGTGGTCTGGTCGAAGGAGCGGCCGATGGGCCTGGGCGCTGCCCGCTTCGTGGCGCTGATGCGCGACATCGACGGCTGAGCGCCGGGCCCCGCAGCGCCTCAGGGCCGGTCGCCCAGGGGCGTGTTCTGGCCGGCCGAGGGCGTCGCCGAGCCGCGCGGGGCGGGCATCGGCCGGGGCGGCGGCATCGGCCGGCCGGCGCCGGGGGGCGGGCCGTTCCACTGCGGCGGGCGCGGGCCCGGCCCCGGGCGGCTCCCTGGGCCCTCGGGGCGGCCGGGCCGGCCCGGACGGCCTTCCCAGCCGGGTGGGCGCGC
>NZ_JBIQNC010000207.1:0-8215 GCF_044462705.1 Xenophilus sp. | reverse complement strand
GCGTAGCGCCCGCTGGCGAGCATGACGCTGCGCCGGTAGATGCCGGCCACGCGCTGCCCATCGGCCACCGGGCGATGCTCCAGGCCGGTTTCGCCGGCAATGTCCTTCGCGGCTTGTGCCAGTTCCCGGTTGCGCAGCGTGCCCAGCAGGTTGCGCGCCAGGATCACGCGCTGCCCGCGCCGCTCGGCCAGCCCCTGTTCGGCAAGGAAGTCGGCGCGTTTCTGCAATGCCTCCTTGACCTCGCCGCCAAAGCCCAGGTCCCCCAGGCCCGAGCCGCCGCCGATCAACTGCTGGTCGAGCCAGGTGGCCCCGATCACGCGCGCCTGCCGCTCGATGGGCAGGTGCGATTTCAGCTCTACAGCCACGCCGCCCAGGCGCTGCGCGTCGTACTGGCGACCGCGCTCGGCCAGGTCGCCCGGCACCTTCCATAGCCCCTCGGCCACGCGCTCCACGATGCCGCCGCGGCGCAAGGCTTCGAGCCGGCGGACATGGGCGGCGACGACTTCCTGCGGATCACGGCCCGGCATGGCCTGACCCTGTGCGATGGCGAGGTGGTGGTCGGTGCGGTACAGGCCATCGCTCGCCAGAGCGGCGATGTTCCTGTCGGCCGCGCGCACGTCGGCCGATCCCTTCACCTCCACCACGGCGCCGGTGGGATAGTTCGCCAGCTCGTCGCGGGCGTTGAGCGCGACGTAGTGGGCCTTGCCGTCCACCCCGTCGATGACCAGATAGCCCCGGTCGCGCAGCTCGTCGGCCAGCCCCTTCGCAGCCACGCGGCCGAGGATGGTTCGGCCATCGTCGCCCGGCTCGAACACCGCCAGCTCGCGCGGTTCGCCGCGCATGGCTCGCTGCATGGTGCGGATGATGTCGCCGCGCTCGCCCAGGGTGCGCAGCGTCTTTTCGGCATCCGCATGGACGGCCCAGGTGCCCGGCTGCGTCTCGTCGGCGAGGCCCATGCGCTGCAAGCGTGGCAGGCGGCCGATCAGCAGCAGGCGCTGGCGTTGCAGCCGCGGTTCGTTGAACCGTTCGACATGCACCAGGCCATCGTCGCCCAGTTCGCGTTTGAGCGTGCGATCCAGGCTCGTCCATCGCTCCTGATCCACTTCACGCTGCAAGGTCTGCTGGATCTCCAGCTCGGTGCGTGGCCCCAGCCATTCGGTCGCCAGCTCGGACGCGCGATGCCGGAAGCCATCGGCGATGTAGTCGCCCGCGATGATGAGGTCTTTGCCCGTGTCGTCCCGTCCGCGCACGATCAAGTGGGTGTGCGGGTTGTCGGTGTTCCAGTGATCGACCGCCACCCATTCCAGCCGTGTGCCCAGGTCGGCTTCCATGCGGCCCATGAGATGCCGCGTGTAGGTGCGCAGGTCGTCCAGTTCCGCGCCATCCTCCGGCGAGAGGATGAAGCGGAAATGGTGCCGGTCGTCGGCGCAGCGTTCCTTGAAGGCGTCGAGGTCGGCAGCATCGGTCTGCGGCCCATAGGCTTGGCCTGGCTCGCCATCGCGGCCGGCGCCGTCGCGCTCGATGTAGCGCAGGTGCTTGGCGAGCGACTGCGGACTGGCCCGCTGCTGATTGACCAGCAGCGTCTTGATGGTCACGCGCCGCGACATGGGCGTGAGCTTCGCGCCCGCGAAGCGCGCCGCCGTGTGGCCGCGTCCCAGCCGCGAGCCGGGCCGCTGGCCGATGCCGGCGCCCTTGCCACTGCCGCCAGGACGGCGCACCGCCGACTTGCCGCTGCTGGCCTTTCCTGCCTGCTTGAGCACCTTGGAAACGAAGCCCTGGCCCCGGTTCTTCGGGGCGCTGGGGCGGATGCGGAAATCGTCATCGCGGCGGTTGGTCATGGCTGGGCTCCCTGCAAGCTCTGGCGTGTCCGGGCGTGCGAAGCACGTGGACATGACTGCATCGGCGCGGGCTTCGCGCCCCAAGCGGCACGGCGGCAAAGCCGCTCCGTGCCGCGCCACCCCCACGTGCAGACAGGCTTTCGACGCGGCCCGGTGCCGCGTCCTTTTGTCTTGCCTTCCGCCTTTGCCCCTCGCTGGCGCTCCGGGCCGCGGCGGCCCGGCGGCGCTGCTGCGCGAGCAGCCAGCGCGCCGGCGAACGCGCGAACCAGCGCGGTGAGGGCCGCAGGCCGGGCGCGTTCGAGGCAAGACGCCTGCACGTGGGACGGCTGCGCCGAAGGCAGCGCGAAGTGCGGCGCGGATGCGCTCGCACTGCACGCGCGACAGCATGGCGACGGACAGCAGAACGACACGCCCGATGGCACGATGAAATGCACGGCAACGTGCAGCGAGTCGGCGGCCATCATGGGCGAGACTCCAGCCAGACCGGATGCGCGACGCCGATCACGGCGGATGCGCTGACCGGCCCGAAATACCGGCTGTCGAACGACGCCGGGTTGGTCACACTGAGCAGGAACAGTTCGCCAGCTTCAAGGCGACGGCACTGCTGCCAGGATGGCAGCGGCCGGCCCCAGCGGTCGGCGGGCAGCGCGGCGGCCGAAGGCACGCCGTCGATGCGGACGATGCGGCCAGTGATGCACACCTCCTGCGGCGCGATGGCGCCCACGCGCTTGAGCAGCGGGACGCGCGCCGGCAGGTAGCCGCGCTGCGCGGCCAGCGCGGCAGCGTCTGGCGGCAGCGTGGTCAGGACGATGCTGCCCACGGACAAGGGGCGTGGCAGCGAGCCGGGCTTACGGCCCAGCGGATCGACGCGATACCAGCCGACCGCCACGCTGTCGGACGGGTTGTAGATCAGGCGCGGCAGCGGATGCACGAAGGACGCCCAGGCCAGCGCAGCGAGGCCCCAGGCGGACAGGCTCGCCAGCACGAGGCGAGCGCGCAAACGTGCGCGGGGCGCGCGAGGACGCGGCTCGGTGCAGGCAGGGGAAACGGCGGTCATGGCAGCGCCCTCCCGGTCAGCCAGGCGGCGTGCCGCTCGGCGGTGTATTCGGGCAACGGCAGGCGCGCGGCGAGCCGGTTGGCGAGCGTGCGCCAGTACGCGGGCGACGCACCGATAGGCGCGATGCCCAGCGCCTCGATGGAGTCGATGCGCTCCAGCACGGCGCGCACCTGGTTCTCCCCTTCGGCGTGCAGCAGCAGGCGCGCGCCAGGCTGCACGCCGGGGATGCGCTGCGCCGCATCGAACGGCGTGCAAGCCTGCATCACCATGAGCTGCCAGCGGATCGTGCCGTAGTCGTTGGCATGCCAGCGGATGCGGCAGAACATGGCACCCGGCAGGAACACCGCGCAGCGCCGCCAGCGGTCGAGCTGGAGCGTGCGCGCAGGTTCGCCGAAGCGCAGGTAGAGCTTGAAGCGCGGTTCGATGTAGGCCAGCGCCACGCGCGTCAGCGGTGCGCTGGCAGGCTGGCCGAAAGATGCTGCGAGCGCAGCCGTGGCCGCGCCAGCGACAGGCGAAGCGGATGTGGTCATGGGGTGTTTTCCCTGCGGTGTTCTGGAAACTCGCGCTCAAGCAGGCCGCGCAGCAGATCGGCCACCGTCACGCCTTGCGTGAAGGCCGACACCTTGATGCGCGCCCGCATCGCGGGCGTGATGTCGAGGGTCAGGCGGGCGGTGTAGAGGTCGCCCTTGCCCAGCGCATCGGCGTCGCCCTGGCGAATCCACGCCTCGGCGTGCGGATTCGCGGGCGGACGCGCGCCGATGCCGACGCGCTTGACCGAGCGTTTGCCGTTCGGTGGCGGCTTTGCGGTCATGGCGTCCACCGCAACAGTTCGTCCACCAGCGCGGTGATTTCGCGCGCGGCGGCGCTGTCCGGCGCCGTCTCGCGTGCAAGCCGTCCAGCGGCCACGCTGTCGGCGAACACGATGCGTTGATGCACTTCCGCGCGCAGCGCAGGAAGCGGCTGGTCGGCGAGTGCCTGGCGCGCTTCGCGTCCGATCACGGTGGTACTGACGCGCCGATTGATGACGAAGGCCGCGCGCAGCGCAGGCCGAAACACCTGCGCTTCGCGGATCAGCGCCACCATCTCCGCGCTGGCCCACAGGTCGTAGGGGCTGGGCTGCACCGGAATCAGCACGCGCTCGGCCGCCAGCAGCGCGGAGCGCGCCAAGGCGGCGATCCTGGGCGGCCCGTCGATGACGACGTGATCGGCCCGCCAGGCGAGTTCTGGCGCCTCCTGATGCAGCGTTTCGCGTGCGAGGCCCACGGCGCTGAACAGCCTTGGCAAGCCTTGCTGGCTTCTGCGCTGCGTCCAGTCCAGCGATGAGCCTTGCGGGTCGGCATCCAGCAGCACGACGTGCTGGCCGCGCATCGCCAACTCTCCAGCGATGTGCGTGGCGAGCGTGGTCTTGCCCACGCCGCCTTTCTGGTTGAGCAGAGCAACGATCATGGCGCGGCCCTCCGTGTTGGAAAGCCGGGCTGTTGCCGCTGCGCTTCGTGCCGCGTGGCGGTTGTCCACCGTGGCGCGGCGCTTCTACTACCAGTTAGAGGTTTTAAGTTAGGGAAGTTAGAGGGGCCGCAAACCCGCGCCGTTATTGGCTTTGCGGCCGATTCGTACTCCTGATAGCACGATAGCCGTACTCCCGATAGCACGATACCTCGTACTCCTGATAGCACGAGCCCGTCCACAAGTTGCGCACCGTTTATCCCCGTGCCGTGTATGGCACGGGCCGAAAGGTCAGCAGCTCGGCGCCGTTGTCCGGCATCCGCTCGATGCCCAGGGCGTAGCCCGGCAGCGACTGCCGCGCGACCAGCGTGCGCAGGTCGTAGGCGAAGTCCGAGAAGCGCGTAGCGCTGCCCGATTTCCGATACAGGTGTCGGAAATCGAACTGCCAGCCGCCCGGCTGTCGGCCACCGTGCTTGCGCACCAGCCGGTACAGCCAGCGCTCGATGCCGCCCGTCAGCCGGAAATACGCCGGGTCGATGGTCAGCACCAGGGCGGCGTCCATGACGCCGGCATAGAACCAGTCCGGCAAGATCAGCTCCAGCCCCAAGGGCGTGCCCTTGGCATCGGCCAGTTCCTTCCACTCGTTGATCCACGAGAAGCGATGCAGGCGCCGTCCGGTCGTCTCGCGGATCGACGTGGCCACCGTGGTCGATTGCAGCCGGTCGAGGGCGGCCTTGAGGCGCTGGTAGTCGCGCAGCGACGTACCGCGCCCGATGAACCGCAGGATCTCGTAGGGCGTGGCCTGCATCAGCCGCGACGAGCGGAAGCCCGCGTCGCGGGCTTCCACGATCTGCGAGGCCGCCCATATCAGCACGTCCGCGTCCCAAATCGTGGCGATGCCATGCTCGGCCGTGCCTTCCACGCGGATCGTGACGTTCCCCGCCCGGAAGTCGATCGGCGCGACGCGCCGCGACTTCGCCAGCGAGAAGAACGGAAAGGCCATCAAGTCCTGGCTGTCGCGCGGCGCCATGTCGCCGGGCAAGGCGCGGAACAGGTCGAGCTGTTCGCGCTCTTGCAACGGCCGCTGCCGGGACGGCAGCGCAGGGCTGGACATGGCGATGGCCTCCCGCGCTCCAGTGGTCAGCGCGCACGGCTGTCGGCCGAGTGGTGCTCGGCGTATTCGGGATCGGAAGTCGTCTCGAAGCTGCGGTCGGCGGCCCAGGCATCGAGGTCGGCCACGGCGTACATGACGCGCCGGCCGAACTTGCGAAAGCGCGGGCCGCCGCCGATCACGCGCTGCTTTTCCAGCGTGCGCGGCGACAGGCGCAGGTATTCGGCGGCTTCGTCGTTGGTCAGATAGCGTTGGGGCTGCGCGGCAGCAGTTGAGACAGCGGCGGCAGGCCGCAAAGGAGCGGGACGCATGAGATGAACCTCCATCGGTTGCAAAGCTCCGGCCACACAGCGCAACCGGATGGAAGCCAGTCTCAGAAAACGAAGCTGCTCTGCTCAGGGACGTTTTGCGTCTCCATCAAAACGTCCCTTCTCAAGCGGCGACAGTTGTGCTAGGCGGCGGTAGCCGCCGCGCATCAACGCATCGCCGCGCCGCACCAGGCGGCGCACGCGGGCACGCAGATCGCCATCGGCGTGCCAGTCGGCGGCCACGGCATCGGCGCCGAACAGACCTTCGGCCACGTCGCGCAAGGACGCACCCGCCAGGGTCGCGTCGAGCGCCTGCAAGGTGTGCAGTTCCAGCAGCGCGGCAGGTGTCGGCCTACGTCTGGCATCGGCCAGTGCCGCGCCGAACACATGACCGCGCGCAGGCGCGGCAGCGCCGCCGCGGTGGGCATAGGCGACGGCCATGCCGTCTTCCAGTCCAGGCGCGAGCGCGAAGCGCAGGCAATGGCCGGGGCTGCGTGCGGTGAGCGCCAGCCCCTTGCCATCGTGGAGCAGTTGCTTATGGCCGGGGATACGCCAGAACGCGAAGGATTCGGCATCCACGGGCGGATCGGCATCGGGGTAGAGTTGCACCACGGCAGCGTGGCCGGGTTGCCAGGCCGGATGCGCGTCGCGCGCATCCAGGGCCGGGTCTTCCAGCAGGCGCAGGCCCCAGCGATGCGCCGCGTCCTGTGCTGCCTGTGACCGGCGACGATGGCGCAGCCAATCGAGCCGGTAGTCGGGGTGCCTGCGCAGGTACTCCCAGGCGAGCGCAAGGCTGTCCAGATGCAGCACGTACAGATACGCGGCAGTCGGATACCAAGACTCGGCGGCGCGATCGGCCATGACGCAACCTCCTGGGAACAGGAATCGCCGCCACGGCCGGGCTACGCGCTACATCGCCATCGTCAGAACGTCATGGGTAAAAATTGTGGCTCGGGTTGTCAAGACCAATTGGCTCCGATGCGTTGCGGTTTCCGTCTCAATGTGGCAGTGGCAGCGCCCCGACCGTGGGACGCCGTACAGGCCAGCCTGCCGCAGCCCAGGCCGGACATCATGACTGTTTCGATCAGATTTGCCGGGGTATGCCGCAAGAGTGCCGATTAAGACCTATCCGGCATGACACCAGACTGAGAAAGCCACAGTAGGCCGTACTCAGTCCGGGATGGCCCCGTCGCGCTCGGCCAGCCGGGTGTATTCCGACAGCGTGCGCGTGGGGCGGAAATAGAGGTCGCGCATCACGGGCTGCTGATGCGGCCCGACGATGCCAGCCAGCTCGGACAGCTTGACGGTTCCTTGCGCCGGCATTCCGATTCCCAGGTCGATGAGGCCCCAGGCGGTGTCGCCATCGGCGGGATCGAGCGCAGCCAGCAGCCAGGTCACATGCGCGTCCGGCGTGAACAGCCGCACCACGGGCACCGGGTCGATGGCCCGGCCAGCGGCGCGGGCCTCGCCGTTGGCGAGCAGTTGCGCGCGCTCCGGGACGGTGGCGAGTGGCTGGGGCATGGTCGGCAATCCCACAAATCCAATGATGCACGGATGCGGTTTCACGCCCAAGCGCAGAACCGCCAAACCGGATTTACGCCTTCGTGCGCAAGCGCGGATGCGCTTGCGTGGCTTTGCTGGAACCCGCCGATGCGGATTTCCGTAAAGGCACAAAAACGTAGAACACCAAATGAACACTATAGATTGTAGCTCTATAGGACGCAATGGGCTGTCATCTTGGTTTTTCGAGGGAAACCATAGGTGGCGGCTGGGAACTCATTGGCGAAGGCGTTGAAGACAGTTAGAAAGGCCCGTGGCTTGAGCCAGGAAGCCTTCTCTGACGTGTCCAGCCGTACCTATATGAGTACCCTCGAACGCGACCTGAAAAGCCCGACCTTGAACAAGCTGGCCGAGCTGTGCGAGGTGATGGAGATCCACCCGCTCACACTGCTGACGCTGGCCTATGCGGGCAATAGCCCGCACAAGGCCGACGAACTGCTGGCGCAGGTGCGCCAGGAGCTGGAGGCGGTGTTGAAGGAACGCGACGCGGCGAAGCCGCGCGCGTGACGTTGTGATGTGCTGCGACCAGCAGCACAGCGCCCCGCCGCGATGGGCGGGGCGCTGCGGCGGTCACGCCGCCTGGGGCTTGCTGCGCGACCAGATAAGGTCGTGCGTGCCGTCCTCGCCTTCGATCAGGCGGGCATAGACCGGAGCCGGGAACGAAGGATCGTCGAGGGTCACGGACAGGTAATCGCGCCCGGCCTCGCTTGTCTTCTTCCACGCCGCGCCGATGTCGTGGCCGGCGGCCTGGAGGCGGAAGTCGGGGGCGTTCTCGCTGCTGCCCTTGTCGTTGGGAACCAGCTTGGCCTTGACGTTGAGTGTCAGGGTGCGAAGCGTGCCGGTGAAGCCGTCTTTGTCTGCGGTGAAGGTGCCGATGTTGGCCATGATGTTTTCTCCT
>NZ_JBIQNC010000206.1:0-8255 GCF_044462705.1 Xenophilus sp. | reverse complement strand
GCCGGGGGCTGGAAGCGTGCGTCGGCGCCGTCGTAGTAGACGTAGTCGACCATCACGCCCTTGCCGCCGTCGTTCTTCGTCTTGCCGACGAAGGCGCCCATGGTGGACTGGTGGTCCTCGGCGCGGTAAGTGATCTTGCCGAAGGGGCTGTCCACCTGCAGGCCCTTGAAGGCGGCCACCAGCTTGTCCGGCTCGGTGCTCTTGGCCTTGGCGATGCCGGCGGCGGCCGAGTGGATCATGCTGTAGCCCACCACCGAGCCCAGGCGCGGGTAGTCCTTGAACTTGGCCTGGTAGGCGTCGAGGAAGGCCTTGTGCTCGGCCGTCTTGATGCCGTACCAGGGGTAGCCGGTGACGATCCAGCCGTCCGGCGCTTCATCCTTGAGCGGGTCCATGTACTCCGGCTCGCCGGTCAGCACGCTGACCACGGTGCGGCCCTTGAACAGGCCGCGCGTGTTGCCCTCGCGCACGAACTTCGACAGGTCGGCCGCGAACAGCACGTTGAAGATCGCGTCGGGCTTGGCGTCGGCCAGCGCCTGCACCACGCTGCCGGCGTCCACCTTGCCCAGCGGCGTGGCCTGCTCGGCGACGAACTCCACGTCGGGCTGCGCGGCCTTGAGCAGCTGCTTGAACGCGGCGACGGCCGACTGGCCGTACTCGTAGTTGGGGTAGACCAGCGCCCAGCGCTTCTTCTTGAGCTTGGCGGCCTCGGGCACCAGCATGGCGGCCTGCATGTAGGTGCCGGGGCGCAGGCGGAAGGTGTACTGGTTGCCGCCCTGCCAGGTCATCTTGTCGGTGAGCGGCTCGCCGGCCAGGTAGAAGAATTTTTTCTGCTTGGCGAAGTCGGCCAGCGCCAGGCCGGTGTTGGAGAGGAAGGCGCCGGTGAGGATGTCCACCTTCTCGCGCGAGACCAGCTCCTCGGCCATGCGCACGGCGTCGCCCGGGTTGGCGTTGTCGTCGCGCATGACCAGCTCGACCTTCTTGCCGTCGATGCCGCCCTTGGCGTTGATCTCGTCCACGGCGAGTTCCATGCCCTTCTTGTAGGGCTCCAGGAAGGCGGGCTGCGCCTTGTAGCTGTTGACCTCGCCGATCTTGATCACGCCCTGGGCGTGGGCGGGAACGAGCGCGACGGTGAGCGCTGCCAGCGAGACGGCGCTGAACGCAAGACGCAGATGCTTCATCGGATGACTCCTCGGTTGGAACTAAGTAAATGAATAGCCGGCCGGCGCGTCAGCGCAAGCCGTCCTTGCCCTCGATCTCGGAAACCTGCAGCCCGCCGATGCGCGGCAGCGGGCGGCCGCTGTCGGTCACGGCCACGGCCACCACGATCTCGCCGGCGCGCGGCGCGTCGCTCACGCGCGCCTCCACCGCGTCGAAGTGGCTGCGCACGAAGGCGGCGTCCTTGTGGCCCAGCGGCACGTCGATGGCGGTGCCCAGCGTGCCGCGCTTCTTGGCCGAGGGCACCAGCGCGGCGCCCTTCTCCACGGCCTGGCGCAGCGGCGCGCCCAGCTTGGGGTGCAGGATGGCGGCGGCATGCTCCAGCTCGCCGCCTTCGCCGACGATGGCGGCCTTGCCGTAGCTGTGCGCCTGGCCGGGCTCGATGCCCAGCGCCTTGACGGCCTTGCCGCCGAGCAGCGCGCCCAGTTCCTCGCCGATGGCGATCAGCTCGTCCAGGTTCTCGCTGTAGCGGCCGGCGTAGGGGTTGGCGATGACGGCGATGGCCACCGCGCGGCGCGTGGGCGGCTCGACGGCCTGGCCCTGTTCCTTGCGGGTCTCGTCGACCTGGACGACCAGTTTGCGGATGTCTGCTGGCATGGTGTTGCTCCTTGTCTTGGCGTGGCCGGCGTCAGCGCAGGCCGTCCCATTTGCTGATGTTCTCGGCGCGCAGCCCGCCCACGCGGTCGTGCACGCGGTAGCCGGTCGTCATGGCGAGGATGAAGACGATCTCGTCGGCCGCGGGCGCGCCGGGCACGCGCACCTCGATGGCGTCGAACTGGCCGCGCACGTAGCTGGCGTTGATGTTGGTCAGCGGCACGTCCAGCGTGGCGCCGGGCGGGCCGACCTTCTTGGTCGAGGGCACGATGGACAGCGCGTTGCCGGGCTGGCCGGTCTTCTTCTCGTCCACGGTGCCGGCCTTGTAGGCGGCGCGGTCGCCCTTCCAGCCGAGCAGCTCGCGCATCGCGTAGCCGCCGGGCACGTGCCACAGCGCGCCGTGCTCCAGCTCGCCGGCGGCGCCGACGATGGCGCCCTTGCCGTAGGTGGCGATCTTCTCCAGCGGCACGTCCATGGCGGCGTGCAGGCGGTGCGCCATGTCCACGCCGACCGGGTCGAGCAGTTCCATCATGGGCAGGATGTCGGGCTCGTAGCGGCCCGCGAAGGGATTGGTGAGCACCGCGGCGATGGCGCCTCGCACCAGCGGCTCGGCCGCGCGCGGCCCGAATTCGTGGTGGATGTGCTCGACCTGGGTGAAGACGCGTCGGATGTCGATCATGGTCTTGCGTTCGTTAAGCAAAAACGGAGCCTGCGGCGAGCCGTGCCGCGGCGGGCTGCAGCACGCGGCACTGCTGCTGGCAGACGAGTATCGCCGCATGGATACGGCCTGCGCGCTGCATTTCCTGCGCGCGCGCCAGGCCCGCATCGAGGGCGCGCGCCACCTGCGGCGGGGCCAGCGGCGGCACGTCCACGGTGACCGGGATGTCGCCCAGGTCGCTGTCGTCCTTGCACTGGCTGGCGGGCAGGCGGCGGATGGCCGGATCGGCCACGTCGACCGCGTTGCCGACGACGGTGGCGGCCGCATCGGCCTCGGCCGCGCCGGCGGCCAGCACCGTCACGCTGTCGGCGATGCCCAGCGAGAAGCTGCGTCCGCGCCAGCCGCTGGTGGCCACGCCGCGCACCGGGTCGCCGGCGTGCAGCGTGAAGCGGCCGTCGGTGCGCAGCGGCCCGGTGCCGGCCAGGTCGAAGCGCGACAGGTCGGCGAACAGGCCCACCTGCACCGACTGCCCGGGCGCCAGGTGCAGCGCGATGTCGCCGCCGTTGTTGACCCAGGCGCGCGCGATGCCGGTGCGGCGGTAGAAGGCGGCGATCTCCTCGGCCACCGCGCCGGCCACCGCCGCCATCGGCGTGATGAACATCGGCCGGTAGGCGGCGCACGCATCCCACATGCGCCGCGCGACGGGCCCGCGCAGCGGCGCACCGGCCGCCACGGGCTGGCGCAGCGCGGGCAGCTCGTCCACCAGCTCCTGCAGCACGCCGCAAAAGCGCGCCCAGGCCGCCTCGTGCGCGGCGGCCACGGCGGCGGCCTCGCCCTCGGCCTGGATCACCAGGTCGATCGGGCCGTGCTGGAAGTGCCAGCGGCCGCCGTCGAGCGGGTTGCGGGTGGCGTGCATGCCGGCGGTTCTCAGCCCAGCAGGGGGGGCTGGCCCAGCGGCCAGGCGTTGACGGCCTCGGGCCGGCGCCACTCGCGCGCCATGGGCGCGCCGTCGTCCTGCCAGGCCCCGCGCGAGAGCGCCTGCTCCAGCGTCATCACGTGCTCCATGTGGCCGCCCAGCGCGGCGTAGTCGGCCAGCCGCATGCTGAACTCGATGGGCGCAATGATGGCCGGCGTGGGCACCGTGCCGAAGCTGTTGTCGGGCATGCGCGTCACGTCCACCATCACCGTGATGCCGCCGCCCGGCCACACGTAGGCCGGCGCGCCGCCGCAGGTGACGTTGACCAGCGCCTGCTTGATGGCGCGCGTGAGCAGCACGGGGTTCTCGGTCACGCCGGCGCGCAGCGAGCCGCCGGCGCCGCCGAGGAAGAGCACGGTGCACAGCGAGGGCTCGCAGTTCTCGCCGATGCGGTCCACCACCTTCTGCACCTCGGGCGGGATCGGCTGCTCCACCGGCTGCAGGTTGTCGTCCAGCACGAACCACTGCGCCTGCTCGCCGGTGGTGGAGGTCATCAAGAGGCGCAGGCCGGGCTTGGCGACGCCGCTCTCCCAGCCCTCGATGATCGCCAGCGGATCGGCGATGTCGGTGCCGCCCCAGCCGCTGCCGGGGTTGGCCACCTGGAAGTAGCGCCCCGGCGTGGACTTGCGCCCGCGCATCTGGATGCCCGATGGCGGCATCGCCAGGCAGCGCCCGGCCTGGTGCTCGGTCAGCACGCCGGTGATGTGGTCGTCCACCACCACCACCTCGTCGGCCAGGCCCAGCAGCTGCCGCGCGAAGATGCCCACCGTGGCCGAGCCGCAGCCCACGCGCATGCGCTGCTCCTCCACGCCGTTGACGATGGGCGCCTTGCCCGCCTGGATCACCAGGCTGGAGCCGCCGTCGATGGTGCATTCGGCCGCCTGCTTGTTGCACAGGTTCTGCATCAGCTCCAGCGTCATGCGGCCTTCCTTCTTGCTGCCGCCGGTGAGGTGGTGCACGCCGCCCAGCGAGAGCATCTGCGAGCCGTACTCGGCCGTGGTGACGTGGCCCACCACCTCGCCCTTGTAGCGCACGTTGGCCTGCTCGCTGCCGAGGAAGCGGTCGGTGTCGATCTTCACCTTCACGCTGCAGTAGCTGAAGATGCCCTCGGTGACCACGGTGACCATGTCCACGCCCTGCGCCTTGGAGGCGACGATGAAGGGCGCGGGCTTGTAGTCGGGGTAGGTGGTGGAGGCGCCGATGCCGGTGACGAAGACCTGGTCGGCCAGCAGCAGGTCGCCGTCCCAGTCCTTGGCCGGCGGCGCGCCCTCGGCGGGCGCCTCGGCACCCTCGCGCGCGAAAGGCACCAGCGCGGGCGACTCGCTCTGCAACTCGCGGCGCAGCAGCACCACCGGGTCGACGCGCACCAGCACGCCGGCGCGGTTGGCGTAGCGGTCGCAGGCGCCGCTGCGGCCTTCGGAAATCTGGCACAGCACCGGGCAGGCGTTGCATTCGACCTTGGCGCTGCTCATGCGCTCGTTGCGCGCGGGTGCCTTGCCCAGCCCGAGGGGCGAGGCCTCCGGCAGCACCGGCAGGTCCATGCCTGGCAGGCCGTCGGTCTTGGTGTGTTCGGTCATCGTGAGGCTCCGTTCCTTCAGCACGCGCACAGGGTAAGTACTGCAACAAGCGTGCCGGATTGGCGCTTGTCCGCCGCGTGCGTCCTGTGTAGCATTCGCTCCATATTCATGTGGCAAACACTACATGAACCGGAATCTACCGAAGCATGGCAATACGCGTATGGGTGTTTTCCTGAGGCGGCGTGCGCCGCGTTGGTGCGGCACGAACGAAAATGGGTCCTGTTGTGGCCGCCAGCTCAGCGCAAGCATTCCCCACGGCGCCCGGTCCCTTTCACGTCTCTCCCCCATTCACAACTTCCGGTAATTTGCTTATGAGTGCTTTCAGCGAAGAACGCGTCCTGACCGTCCACCACTGGACCGACCGGCTGTTCACCTTCACCACCACGCGCGACCAGGCGCTGCGCTTTTCCAACGGCCACTTCACCATGATCGGGCTGAAGGTCAACAACAAGCCGCTGCTGCGCGCCTACAGCATCGTCAGCCCCAACTACGAGGAGCACCTGGAGTTCCTGAGCATCAAGGTGGAAGAGGGCCCCCTGACCTCGAAGCTGCAGCACATCCAGGTGGGCGACACCATCATCGTGGGCCGCAAGCCCACCGGCACGCTGCTGATCGACTACACGCTGCCGGGCAAGCGCCTGTACCTGTTCGGCACGGGCACGGGGCTGGCGCCCTTCATGAGCATCATCCGCGACCCGGAGACCTACGAGAAGTTCGAGAAGGTCATCCTGGTGCATGGCGTGCGCCAGGTGGACGAGCTGGCCTACCACGACCTGGTGACCGACCACCTGCCCAAGCACGAGATCCTGGGCGAGATGATCCAGAACCAGTTGCTGTACTACCCGACCGTCACGCGCGAGGAGTTCCGCAACCAGGGCCGCATCACCGACCTGATCACCACCAACAAGCTCACCGACGACCTGGGCCTGCCGCCGCTGAACGCGGCCGAGGACCGCGTCATGATCTGCGGCAGCCCCGGCCTGCTGGTGGACATGAAGGAGATCCTCGAAGGGCGCGGCTTCAAGGAAGGCAACACCAGCACGCCGGGCGACTACGTGGTCGAGCGCGCTTTCGCTGAAAAATGACCCCCCCCAAGCCGCTGCGCGGCTCCCCCCCGGGGGGGCACACCCGACGGCCCGGCCCTTCGACGGGCTCAGGACAGGCCAAGGCCGGTTCCGTGGGTGTCGCTGGCATGGCCTGCTCCGCGGCCTCCAGTGCCATTGGAGGGCGGGCGCTGCCGGCGGTGTGCACCGCCCGGATTCGCTGAGGCTGCCATGGCCACCCGCAAGTCCGTCGCCAAGCCGCAGCGCAAGACGGGCGTGCGTGAGGCGCAGGCGCAGGCGTCGCGCGAGGCCATCCTGCGCGCGGCCACCAGGGTGTTCGCGAAGTACGGCTACGAGGGCGGCAGCGTGGAGAAGATCAGCCGCGCCGCCCGCTCGTACGACCGGATGATCTACTACTACTTCGGCAGCAAGGAAGGCCTGTTCGTCGCTGTGCTGGAGGACATCTACCAGCGCATGGACGAGGCCGAGGCCGCCATCGACCTGGACATGGCGCGCCCGGTGGAGGCGCTGACCGAGGTGATCCGCTTCGTGCTGGGCTACTACCGCGCCAACCCGCACTTCATCACGCTGCTGAACACCGAGAACCTGCACAAGGGGCGCCACATCGCCAAGTCGCTGCGGGCGCGCGAGTACTCCTCGCGGGCGGTGGCGATCATCGAGCAGATCCTCGCCAGCGGCGCCGCGCAGGGCCTGTTCCGCGCCGACCTGGCCGCGCGCGACATCTACCTGCTGATCGCGGCCACGGGCTACTTCTACATGTCCAACCGCTACACGCTCACCAGCTTCCTGGGCGAGCCGCTGGAGTCGCCCGAAGCGGCCCGGCACTGGGAGGACTTCGTCATCGAGACGGTGCTGCGCACGGTGCGCAGCGACGAGAACAACGAAACCACCACACCCCACGAGGTATCGAAATGGCAACAGAAGCCGCCGCCGGCAAGTCGGGCAAGGTCGTCATCCAGAACATAGGGCTGCTGCTCTCGGGCGACATCGACCAGCCCATCCTCGACGCCGACACCATCGTCATCGACGACGGCCTGATCACCGCGGTCGGCAAGGCCAAGGACTGCGACACATCGAACGCCAAGACGGTGATCGACGCGAAGAAGACCTGCGTCGCGCCCGGCCTGATCGACAGCCACGTGCACCCGGTGGCCGGCGACTGGACGCCGCGCCAGAGCCAGCTCAACTGGATCGAGTCGAGCCTGAACGGCGGTGTCACCACCATGATCTCGGCCGGCGAGGTGCACTACCCGGGCCGCCCGAAGGACATCGTCGGCCTGAAGGCGCTGGCCATCACCGCGCAGCGCGCCTTCGACGCCTTCCGCCCCGGCGGCGTGAAGGTGCTGGCCGGCGCGCCCGTCATCGAGAAGGGCATGGTCGAGAGCGACTTCAAGGAGCTGGCCGAGGCCGGCGTGGGGCTGCTGGGCGAGATCGGCCTGGGCTCGGTCAAGGCCGGCTACGAGGCCAAGGAGATGGTGGCCTGGGCGCGCAAGCACGGCATTCAGAGCACCATCCACACCGGCGGGCCCTCGGTGCCCGGCTCGGGCTACATCGACAAGGACACGGTGCTGGAGGCCGACGCCGACATCATCGGCCACATCAACGGCGGCCACACCTCGCTGCCGATGAAGCACGTGTGCGAGCTGTGCGAGAAGAGCACGCGCGGCATCGAGATCGTGCACAACGGCAACGAGAAAGTGGCCATCGGCGCGGCGCGCGCGGCCATCGAGCTGAAGTGCCCGCACCGCGTGATCCTGGGCACCGACGGGCCGGCCGGCTCGGGCGTGCAGCCGCTGGGCATCCTGCGCATGGTCGCGCTGATCTCGTCGATGGCCGACATCCCGGCCGAGCTGGTGTTCTGCTTCGCCACCGGCAACACCGCGCGCATGCGCAACCTCAACTGCGGGCTGGTGGAGGTGGGCCGCGCGGCGGACTTCGTCTTCATGGACCGCGCGCAGCACACCTCGGGCGCCACGCTGCTGGAAAGCGTGCAACTGGGCGACCTGCCGGGTGTGGGCATGGTGATGATCGACGGGCTCGTGCGCTGCGGGCGCAGCCGCAATACGCCGCCGGCTGCTGAGGTGCCGGTCGTCGTGCACTGATCTCTTGGGCGTTGGGGGTGCGCGCCGTGGCCGGGGGCCTGGGGCGCGGGCTCATGGTGGGGCGGTCGG
>NZ_JBIQNC010000205.1:0-8267 GCF_044462705.1 Xenophilus sp. | reverse complement strand
CCAAGGCCGAATACACGACTGCAACCGCCCTAAGCCAGAAGCAGGTCATCAGGCCATAGTTGCAGGAGGAGTCCATACACGAATTGTTAGGGCTCAGCCCGGGTGCCGTAATAGAAGTAGACAATCTGTCCCGCATCTTGAACACCAGTGCCCCATAGTGGTTCGTTCTTACTGACAATTGTGCCGTCCGGCAACTCTATTGCGTCGCTCTTGGCATATGCAGGAAATGATGCGAGCTCTGGCCTGGCTTGGAGCCAGCCGAGCAGTTCCGACGCCGTGAACGGACGATCTTCAAGCTTGAAGTACGAACCTAAACCCTCAGGAACAAGGATGACCTCATCATCGGGCTCGACGGAGTAACTGCCCACATACATGACAGTGATATCGCTGCCTGGACCGTCTGTGTATGTAGCGACACCAACGCGCCAGTCGGAGGCGATTGGAAACTGATCTAAGGCCGCTTTTAGATCTTCTACAAGGTCCGAAACAAGCATTTCTGAGCCCTAACGCTCAAGTTAAGCCGAATTGCAGCGCGTAGCTGGCCACATGGCAAGCTCTTTCTGCCATGTGGACGGCGTAGCGATGCAATTTCGGCTTGAACGCCTTGTTAGGTCGCGCGAGTTAACAAAGTAAGTGCAACACCCGAGCCCCCCGAAGAAGGAGAGGTGAGCTGGCAGACTGGAAGGGATCACTCCGGCAAGAGACGATCCCGCATGTACCACCAGCTCACCGAAGCCGAACGATACACCCTGTCCGTGTTGAAGCGGGGCGGCTACTCGTGCCGCAGCATCGCCCGGATCATGCAGCGCGACCCGAGCACCATCAGCCGCGAGATCCGGCGAAACTCCACCACTGCCCCGCACCTGCCAAGGCCCTTCTACGCGCCCAGCAAGGCCCAGGAACACGCCAATGGCCGGCGCCGCCGCAGCCGCCGGGGCAAGCACCACGGCCCGGAGGTCTACGCGCACATCGAGGCGCTCCTGGCCCAGGCCCAGTGGAGCCCGGAGCAGATCGCCAGCCAGCTGCCCGACCGGCTCGGGATCACGCTCAGCCACATGACCATCTACCGGCACGTGCGGCGGGACCAGCGCCGGGGCGGGACCATGTTCCGGTTCCTGCGCCACGGCGGGAAGCGGCGCCGAAAACGCACCTACGGCCCGGAGAAGCGGGGAAAGCTGGGCGGCAAGCCCATGATCGATACCCGGCCCGCGGAGATCGAGGAGCGCCGGGAAGTCGGCCACTGGGAAGGCGATACGGTCATGGGGGCCAGCGGAGAACGGGCGTGTCTCCTGACGCTGGTCGAGCGCAGCACCGGCTTGGCCCAGGTGGTCCGGCTGCCGCACCGCACGGTGCGCGCCGTCAACCGCGCGACGATCCAGTTGATCCAGGACAGCGGCTTGCCCTTCAAGACGATCACCTGGGACAACGGCACCGAGTTCCACGGCTACCGGGAGATCGAGGCCGCCACCGGCGTGCGCTGCTACTTCGCCTATCCGCATCATCCATGGGAACGCGGCAGCAACGAAAACTTCAATGGGCTGCTGCGCCAATACTTCCGCAAGGGAAGACCGTTGGCCCGCACGCGGCAGAGCGACTGCGATCAGGCGACGGCTAAACTCAACCAGCGACCAAGGAAACGCTATGGCTTCCAGACACCAACGCAACGCCTCCAGAAACTCTCAGGCGCGTTGCACTTCGCGTGTTAATTCACCGATTGCCTCCGGCTACCCGAGACGAGATCTCAGGCTCCGCCAAAAGTTCATTGAGCAGCCGACCGTCTCGGTTGGCGACATGACCATTTAGGATGAACTTAAAGGAAAGGCAGAACCCGCACAAACGGTCATTTGACTGAATGATGGACTGAAAGTCTGGCGCGCGGTAGACAAATACCTTGGACAGGTCGATGTCGTCTCCGAGAGAGCTGCGAGGATCAAATAGAAGCACAGCATCCGGCAGGCTTGGGCTCTCACCCCAAGTCCAATGGGCCAATTTGTTTCTGTCGTTCTCGTTCGTCTTTGCTATGGCCAAGATTGCTTTAAGAACACGCAAATCATCCGGCCGATCGGTTAGCGCCGATGACGCAGCGGCAGTAACAGCCGCGTTCTTAGCAGACTGACCCGCGAGAGAGAGGTATACGTTAGCGGCTAACGAGCCGTGGCCGCCAAACAGATCGACGAACAACCGAAGCAGGAAAGCCTCTACGTTTGACCAAGAAGCTAAAGATTCGATTGCGAGAATGGCTAAGTCGGGATGGCGGGATAGAGGGCGATCACCCGCATTCCCAAGGATCAGGCCCCCTTTCGGTGCTACCCGGGACAGCGGTTGTGGCACAGCAACCCCTAACGCTATCTAGCGCCCAAAACAGGCAATACGCCAAATCCTCTACCCGCGGCCACCCGTCGTCAAATCAACAAAATCAACAGCATCGACGACGTGACTACCCTCCGTCACCACTTCCATATCGACGCTTCCGGGGTAAACACCGCGCATATCGCGTATTCCGCGCTCTAACGAACCCAACCGGAACCCCGCGGAAATTCAGGCGCCCCCTACCCCACCGGCACAAACTCCACCCCCGCCACCGGCTCCAGCCACGGCAACAGCCAGTGGTCCACCAGCAGGAACGCGAAGAGCGCCATCAGGTACACGACCGAATAGTTGAACACCCGCATCGCGTAGAACTCGTCCGGCGGGTCCAGCAGGCGCCAGGCGTACCAGAGGAACATGCCGCCCAGCACCAGCGCGCCGCCCAGGTAGAAGTGGCCGCTCATGCCCACCACCCACGGCAGCACGCTCACCACCACCAGCAGCAGGGTGTAGAGCAGGATCTGCCAGCGGGTGTATTCGACGCCGTGGGTCACCGGCAGCATCGGCACCATCGCGCGCGCGTAGTCGGCACGGCGGAAGATCGCCAGCGCCCAGAAGTGCGGCGGCGTCCACACGAAGATGATCAGCACCAGCAGCAGCGCGTGCGCCCAGCCCCACTGGTCCTGCATGCCGGTCACCGCGGCCCAGCCCAGCAGCGGCGGCGCCGCGCCGGCCACGCCGCCGATCACGATGTTCTGCGGCGTCGCCCGCTTCAGGTAGCGCGTGTACACCACCGCGTAGCCGATCAGCGAGCAGAACGTCAGCACCGCGGTGATGGTGTTCACCCACAGCAGCAGGATCAGCATCGACGCGGCCCCGAGCACCAGCGCGAACACCAGCGCCTGTCGCGGGGTCACCTGCCCCACCACGATCGGCCGCCAGTTGGTGCGCGCCATCTTCGCGTCGATCCGCGAGTCCAGCAGCTGGTTGATCGTCGCCGCGCTCGCCGCGGCCAGCCAGATGCCGAGGAAGCCGAGCACCGATTCCCGCAGCGGCGGCAAGCCCGGCACGGCCAGGAACATGCCGATCGCCGCGGTGAACACGATCAGCGCCACGACCCGCGGCTTGGTCAGGCTCCAGTACTGGCGCAGGATCGAGGGCTCATTCGCCATGGTGGTCCCCGAGCTCCGGCGTGCGCAGGCGCACCAGCAGCGTCACCAGGGTGAACAGCAACAGCGCGGCGCCGGCGTTGTGCATCACCGCCACCTGCAGCGGCAGGGCCAGCTTGACGTTGAGGATGCCCAGCGTCACCTGCGCCAGCAGCAGCACCGCCAGCCCGCCGCCGAAGCCGCGCAGCCCCGGCGAGCGCATCAGCTTGATCGCCAGCCAGCCCACATAGAGGAACACCACCAGCGCGCCGATCCGGTGGCTCAGGTGGATCGCGATGCGCGAGGCGCCGTCGAGCACCCCGCCCTCGTAATCCACGCCGATCCCGCGCCACAGCACGAAGCCTTCGCGGAAGTCGTGCGGCGGCACCCACTGGCCGACGCACTTGGGGAAGTCGGTGCCGCAGGACAGCGCGGCGTAGTTGGCGCTGGTCCAGCCGCCCAGCGCGATCTGCAGGCCGAGCAGCACCAGCCCAATCGCCACCAGGCGCCGCAGCAGGCGCGTGTCCGGCACCCGGATCGGCCGGTCGGTGGCGCGCCACGCCAGCCAGCTCAAAAGCGCGAAGGTGGTCAGGCCGCCGAGCAGGTGCCCCATCACCACGATCGGCTTCAGCAGCCAGGTCACCGTCCACATGCCCAGCAGGGCCTGGAACACGATGACCGCCAGGGTCAGCGCGGCAATTGGAGGCAGCGCATGCGCCAGGCCGTGGCCGGCATGTCGCGACCAGCGCAAGGCGGCGAACAGCAGGATCGCCTCGCCGATCGCCGCCAGCACCCCCGCGGCCTCGTGCTGCCCGCGCATGTACAGCGGAATCGACACGCCCACCAGCGCCGAGGCCACCAGCACCTGGGCGATGCCGAAGCGTTCGCGGCGCGCCGCCAGCAGCGCGAGCACCAGCACCAGCACGCCCAGCGAACCGGCCAGCATGCGGTGCACCTGCTCGCGCCAGGCGCGGGTGTCGTCGAACGGCCGGATCGCGCTGGCGGCATGGTCGGCGGCGTCGCCCGGCGCCGATGGCCAGGTGGCCTGGCCGTAGCAGGTCGGCCAGTCCGGGCAGCTCAGGCCGGCGTTGGACAGGCGCACGAACGCGCCGAACACGATCACGCACAACGCCAGCGCGCAGGCCAGCCAGGCGATGCGGTGGAAGTGGCGATGCACCGGCGACTTCTGGCCGGGCAGCTTGAACACGACGGGGCGGGGCTTCAGGGTCATCTCAGATCAGTTTCAACAGCTTGGCCAGGTCCGCGCGCCACCCGCCCGGATCGGCTCCCGGAGGGTAACGCAGGATCACGAACCCGTTGGGATCGACGACGTACACGGGCACGCCCTGCTTGCCGTCCTCGGTTTGCACGTCCACGCGCGGCAGTTCCGCGCGCCACGCCGGATCCGGACGCAGGCGGCGCAGCGTGCGGTCGGCGGCCAGCGGCGCGGGCACGACGCATGCGGCATCCGGGCACGCCCAGAGGATGTCCACCCGGTCGGCGCGGCGGCCCATCAGGCGCCAGACCTTGTCCAGGTCCTCGGCAAGCTTGTCGCAGGCCGCGCCGCAATCGGCGGGCGGTGCCACCAGCAGGCGCCAGTTGCGCGCCGGCGGATTCCAGTCATAGGTGCCGCCGTCCAGCAGCAACGGCGCGCGTTCGCGCAGGTCCACCAGCGGCTCGAGCATTTCGCCGTGCACGTTGCTGCCCTTGGGCTGCCAGCCGGAGAAACGCAGGATGCCGGCAATCAGCATGCCGCCGAAGAAGATGCCGGCGATGAGCAGCAGCACCAGGCGGCCGCGCTTGCGGTCGGTTTGAGGGGTCATGTCGTTCATGGCGAGCGGGGCGTGCGGAAGGTGAGCACCAGCGCGATCACGAGCACCGCGGCGGCGAGGCCGAACCACTGCACGGCGTAGCCGAGGTGGCGCTCGGGCGGCAGGGTGTTGGGGAGGATGTCGAGATCGCGCGCGTAGGCGGGCGCGGACGGGAGGGGTTGGGCGGGGTCGAGCTTGAGGATGCGGGGGGCGAGGGTCGGGAGGTCGAGGGTGGTGGCCAGGGTGTCTGGATCCAGGGCCAGGGTCAGGAGAGCGTCGGGGCTGCCGCCCCTCCCACAAGTAGGGTCAGCGTGGCCTTTGCAGATGGGGACGGGGACGCCTTTGGCCAGGCCGGGGGATGGCGGGGGCATGAGCAGGCCGGCGACTTCGGTGACGTTGGCCGGGAGCGGGACGGCGGGCATGGTGCGGTCGCCGGGCACCGGGAGCCAGCCGAGCTCGACCAGCAGCGGGGTGCCGGCGTCGGGGACGAACACGCGGTAGGCGCGCACACCGGGACGCTCGTTGCGCGACTGGTTGTCCAGCAGCACCGGCGGCAGCGGGGCGAAGTGGCCGGCACCGCGGCTCCAGTGGTAGTCGCGGGCGTGCGCGGCGGCGGCGGCCTGCGCCAGCGGCACCGGCGTGCGCGATCGCACGGCCGCGTCCACGGCGGCCAGCATCGCGGTCTTCTCGTGCATGCGATCCAGCTGCCAGATGCCCAGCCGGGTAAACGCGGCGATGCCGAGCAGTGCCAGCGACCAGCCCAGCAGCAGGTTTCCCCGGCGGGTCACGCCGGCACGGCCGTCGGCTGCGATAATGTCCGCACCGCGCCGCCCGGGCGCGCCTCCGGACACGACCCCATGAGCGACTCCCTGAAAACGCTGCTGATCGTCGCTTTCCTGGTGGTCATCGTCTGGAACCTCGGCGCCGGGCTGTATTACATGCTGGTCGACAAGGGTACGACCAAGCGCACCGTGAACGCGCTCACCAAGCGCATCGCCCTGTCCGTGGGGCTGATCCTGCTGATCGGCCTGGCGATCTACATGGGCTGGATCACCCCGCACGGCGTCGGCGGCTGATCCCCGACCCCGTAGAGCCGACCCCGTAGAGCCGACCCCGTAGAGCCGACCCCGTAGAGCCGACCCATGGTCGGCTCTCTTCTCCCGTCCGGAGCCGAGCATGGCTCGGCTCTACAGGTGGTCGTTCGGCGTTCCCCGCGTCAGAGCACGTAAACGAACAGGAACAGCCCCAGCCACACCACGTCCACGAAGTGCCAGTACCAGGCCACCGCCTCGAACGCGAAGTGGTCCTCGCCGCTGAAGTGGCCCTTGAGGCAACGGAACCAGATCACCGCCAGCATGATCGTGCCCAGGGTCACGTGGGCGCCGTGGAAGCCGGTGAGCATGAAGAAGGTCGAGCCGTAGATTCCCGAGCCCAGGGTCAGGTTGAGCTCGGTGTAGGCGTGGATGTACTCCTCCGCCTGGAACAGGAGGAACGTCGCGCCCAGCAGCACGGTCAGCCCGAGGAACACGAGCAGCTGCTTGCGGTGGCCGGCCTTCAGCGCGTGGTGCGCGATGGTGACGGTGACGCCCGAGGTCAGCAGGATCAGGGTGTTGACCAGCGGCAGGCCCCAGGCCGGGATGGTCTGGTAGGTGCCGCCGATGTTGCCGGGGCCATTGCTCGGCCAGCCGGCGGTGAACTCCGGCCACAGCAGGGTGTTGGTCATCACCCCGTCGCCGGAGCCGCCCAGCCACGGCATCGCGAACTGGCGGGCATAGAACAGCGCGCCGAAGAACGCGCCGAAGAACATCACCTCGGAGAAGATGAACCAGATCATCCCCATCCGGAACGAGCCGTCGACCTGCTTGTTGTAGTAGCCGCGCACCGACTCGGTGATGACGTCGGCGAACCACTTGAACAGGATGCCGACCAGGCCGGCGATGCCGATGAAGAAGGTGGGCTTGCCCCAGGCGGCCTCGTTCAGCCAGCCGGAGAAGCCGACCATGGTGACGAACAGCGCCACCGAGGCGAACAGCGGCCAGCGGCTTCCGTGCGGCACGTAGTAGACGTTCGGATCGTGCGCGGCGTGGGCGTCGGTGCTGGGGTGGGCCATGGTTGGTCTTCCGTTTGCGTGGGTCAGGACGCGCCGAGCGCGTCGGTCTGCGATTCGTTCTTGAAGAAGGTATACGAGAGCGTCAGCGTGTGGATGTTGTCCGGCAGGTCCGGATCCACGATGAAGCGCACCGGCATGTCGCGCGATTCGCCGGGCTGCAGCACCTGCGCGGTGAAGCAGAAGCACTCGGTCTTGTTGAAATAGGCGGAGGCCCGGGCCGGCGCCACCGACGGGACGGCGTTGCCGACGATCGCGCGGTCGCCGTCGTTGCGGGCGAAGTACAGCGCCTCGTACTGTACGCCGGGCTGCACCCGCATCGTCACCTGCTCGGGCTCGAAGGCCCACGGCAGCTTCGAGTTCACGCCGCCGTCGAACTGCACCGTGACCCAGCGGTCGCTGGCCGCGGCGCGGGACTTGGCCGCGGCATCCGCCGGGCCCTGCTGCAGGCGCACGCCGAACACCTTCTGGCAGGCGATGTTGTACAGCGGCACCAGCGCGAAGGTGAAGGCGAACGCGCCCAGCGCCACGCCGAGCAGCTTCGCCAGCCCGGCGACGTTGCCCTTGCCCTTGCCCGTCGGTGGCGTACGTTCGTCCGTCACGTCCTTACTCGTAGTCCCGTTCCACGAAGTCGCCGTGGGCCAGGTCGCCGTCGCGGATCACCGGCGGCGTGGTGAAGGTGTGGTGCGGCGCCGGCGACGGCACGGTCCACTCCAGGCCCTTGGCCCCTTCCCAGGCACGCGCGGCAGCCGGGGCGCCGTTGCGCTTGGAGCTCCACAGGATGAAGAACATCAGGAACGGCGTGATGAACATGCCGAACGCGCCGATCGAGCTGATCAGGTTCCAGTCCGCGAACACCACGTTGTAGTCCGGGATGCGGCGCGGCATGCCGGC
>NZ_JBIQNC010000204.1:0-8447 GCF_044462705.1 Xenophilus sp. | reverse complement strand
GGAGCAAGAAGAGACATGCACGGAGACACACGCTTGGCCCCCTGGAACGGCCTGTCCATGCCCGAGATGCAGTTGCTGCAGACCACCTTCTGGTCGGCCGGCGGCTCGCGCCATGGCATGGCGGCGCGGTTGGGCTTTTCGCGCAGCAAGGCCAACTCGCTGATCGCCGGGCTGCTGGACCAGGGGCTGCTCTCCGAAGCCGGCCAGCGCGAATCCACCGGCGGGCGGCGCGCCGAGCACCTGTGCCTGCATGCGGACCTCGGCCTGCTGCTGGCGGTGGACATCGGCGCCACCAGCCTCGACGTGGCCGTGCTCCAGCCCGACCTCACCGTGCTGGCCCACGCGGCGGAGCCGGCCGACGTGCGCAAGGGCCCCGGCGTGGTGCTGGCGCGCGTGCGCGAGCTGATGCGCGAACTGCTGGCGCGTTGCGGCGCGCAGCCCTCGCGGGTGCTGGGCATCGGCATCGGCGTGCCCGGCCCGGTGGATTTCGACAGTGGCCAGCTCGTCAACCCGCCGCTGATGCCCGGCTGGGACGGCTTCTCGATCCGCGACTACCTGCGCGAGGAGTACGGCGCCCCGGTGTTCGTCGACAACGACGTGAACCTGATGGCGCTGGGCGAGCTGTGGCGCCTGCAGCGGCAGTTGCCCAACTTCCTCGTCATCAAGATCGGCACCGGCATCGGCTGCGGCATCGTGTGCCACGGCGAGGTGTACCGCGGCGCCGCCGGCTCGGCCGGCGACGTGGGCCACATCTGCGTGGACCACGACGGCCCGCGCTGCCACTGCGGCAACGTCGGCTGCGTGGAGGCGATGGCGGCCGGCCCGGCGATCGTGCGCATGGCGGTGGCAGCGGCCGAGGCGGGCCAGAGCCCGCTGCTGGCCGAGCACCTGCGCGCGCACGGCCGCATCGACGCCGTGGACGTGGGCCAGGCGGTGCGCGCGGGCGACGTGGCGGCCAACGGGATCATCCAGCGCGCCGGCGCGCTGGTCGGGCAGATGCTGGCCTCGGTGGTGAACTTCTTCAACCCTTCGCACGTGTTCATCGGCGGCGGCATCACGCACATCGGGCCGCTGTTCCTGGCGGCCGTGCGGCAGAGCGTGTACCAGCGCTCGCTGGCGCTGTCGACGCGGCACCTGGAGATCCAGTACACGCCGCTGGGGCCGCAGGGCGGCGTGATCGGCGCAGGGGTGTTGGCGATGCACGAGTCGCTCAAGGTCGGGAGGGCGCTCGCATGAACACCCAGGGCGTCGCCGTCGCCTTCGACAACGTGGTCAAGGCCTTCGGCCCGGTGCAGGTGCTGCACGGCGTGAGCTTCGACCTCGCGCCCGGCCGCGTCTACGGCCTGCTGGGCGAGAACGGCGCCGGCAAGTCCACGCTGATGAAGATCCTCGCCGGCTACGAAGCGCTGACCGCCGGCGAGCTGCGCGTCAACGGCCAGCCGCAGCAGTTCCGCAGCTCGCGCGACGCCGAGGCGCTGGGCATCGTGCTGATCCACCAGGAGTTCAACCTGGCGGAAGACCTGAGCGTGGCCGACAACATCTTCCTCGGCCATGAAAAACGCAAGGGTCTGTTCCTCGACGACCGCGCGATGCGCGCCGAAGCCGCCGCCGCGCTGGCGCAGGTCGGCCTCGCGGTCGACCCGGCGACCAAGGTGCGCCGCCTGATCGTGGCCGAGAAGCAGTTGGTCGAGATCGCCAAGGCCATGGCCCGCCACGCGCGCCTTCTGATCATGGACGAGCCCACCGCCACGCTCACGCCGGGCGAGACCGAGCGCCTGTTCGGCCTCATCGCCCAGTTGCGCGCCGAGGGCGTGACCATCGTCTACATCTCGCACAAGCTCGACGAGGTGGAGCGCGTGACCGACGAGGTGATCGTGATGCGCGACGGCCGCTTCGTCGCCCGCGCGCCGACGCCCGAGCTGACGCGCCACCAGATGGCCAACCTGATGGTCGGCCGCGAGATCGCCGACCTGTACCCGCCGCGCGACCTGATGCCCACCGGCGGCGTGCCGGCGCTGCGGGTGCGCGGCTTCAGCGTGCCCGGCTGGGCGCAGGGCATCGACTTCGAGGTGCGGCCGGGCGAGATCCTCGGCTTCGCCGGCCTGGTCGGCGCGGGCCGCACCGAACTCTTCGAGGGCCTGCTCGGCCTGCGCCCGGCCAGCGGCACCGTCGAGCTGCAGGGCCAAGCCGTGCGCCTGCGCTCGCCGCGCCACGCGGCCCACCACGGCCTGACCTACCTGAGCGAAGACCGCAAGGGCAAGGGCCTGCACGTGGCCTTCGGCCTGCGCGAGAACCTGACGCTGATGGCGCTGGAGCAGTACGCCCGCCCGTGGCTGCGGCCCGAGGCCGAGCGCGCCGCGCTGGCCGCCGCCGTCAAGGACTACGGCATCCGCGCCGGCTCGCTGGAGGTCAAGGCCGCGTCGCTCTCGGGCGGCAACCAGCAGAAGCTCGCGCTGGCCAAGGTGCTGCAGCCGCGGCCGAAGGTGGTGGTGCTCGACGAGCCCACGCGCGGCGTGGACGTGGGCGCCAAGCGCGACATCTACTTCCTCATCCAGCGCCTGGCCCGCGAGGGCCTGGCCGTCATCGTCATCTCGTCGGAGCTGATGGAACTCATCGGCCTGGCCCACCGCGTCGCCGTGATGCGCGCGGGCCGGTTGGAGGCCACGCTGCCCGGCGAGGGGCTGACCGAAGAAACACTCATCGCCCATGCGACAGGGACCGCCCATGCCGAAGCCTGACACGCCCACCGCCGCCGCCGAGGGCGCGGCGCACCGCGCCGAATCCAAGCCGCGCTGGACCGAGCGCCTGCACGGCCTGGGCCCCGTCATCGGCCTGGTGCTGCTGTGCATCGCCGGCGGCGTGCTCAACAGCGACTTCGCCACGCTCGACAACCTGATGAACGTGCTCACCCGCACCGCCTTCATCGGCATCATCGCGGTGGGCATGTGCTTCGTCATCATCTCCGGCGGCATCGACCTGTCGGTGGGTTCGATGGCGGCGCTGATCGCGGGCAGCGTGATCCTGTTCATCAACTGGGCCGGGCCGGCGACGGGGTCGCCGCTGCTGGCCGTGGTGCTGGGCGCGGGCCTGGCGGTGCTGCTGGGCGCGCTCTTCGGGCTGGCGCACGGCCTGCTCACCACGCGCGGGCGCATCGAGCCCTTCATCGTCACGCTGGGCACCCTGGGCATCTTCCGCGCCTACCTCACCTACTTCGCCAACGGCGGCGCGATCACGCTCGACAACGACCTGTCAGACCTCTACGCGCCGGTCTACTACGCGAGCCTGCTGGGCATCCCGGTGCCGGTGTGGGTCTTCCTGCTGGTGGCGGTGGCGGGCGCCGTCATCCTCAACCGCACCGCCTACGGCCGCTACGTGCAGGCCATCGGCTCCAACGAGCAGGTGGCCCGCTACGCCGCCGTGCACGTGGACCGCGTGAAGACGCTCACCTACGTGCTGCTGGGCGCATGCGTGGGCATCGCCACGCTGCTGTACGTGCCGCGGCTGGGCTCGGCCTCGCCCACCACCGGCCTGCTGTGGGAGCTGGAGGCCATCGCCGCGGTGATCGTCGGCGGCACCGCGCTCAAGGGCGGTGCGGGCAGCATCACCGGCACGGTGGTCGGCGCGATCCTGCTCTCGGTCATCAGCAACATCCTCAACCTCACCAGCATCATCAGCGTGTACCTCAACGCGGCGGTGCAGGGCTTCGTGATCATCGTGGTGGCGTTCCTGCAAAGAGGCAGGCGATGAACGCGGGGCATCCGCCCACCCGCCCCGTTCGGGCTGAGCCTGTCGAAGCCGCGCGCCGCGCTTCGACAGGCTCAGCGTGAACGGGTGGGGAACCTTCCCGTGTCAGTGAACTTTCAACCCAGGAGACATCCAGCATGACCTTCATCACCCGTCGCATCGCCCTCACGGCCGTCGCCGCCGCCGCGCTCGCCAGCGTGCCCGCGCTGGCCGCCGAGAAAGTGAACCTGGGCGTGTCCATCCCGGCCGCCACGCACAGCTTCATGGGCGGCATCAACTACTGGGCCAACCAGGCCAAGAAGGACCTGGAGAAGCAGCACAAGGACCTGAAGATCACCATCAAGACGGCCGCCAACGCACAGGAGCAGGCCAACCAGCTGCAGGACTTCAGCACCGTCACCAAGATCAACGCGCTGGTGGTCTTCCCCTTCGAGTCGGCGGCGCTGACCAAGCCGGTGGCGCAGGTCAAGGCCAAGGGCGCCTACGTCACCGTGGTCGACCGGGGCCTGACCGACACCAGCGCGCAGGACGCCTACGTGGCCGGCGACAACACCGCCTTCGGCAAGATCCCGGCCGAGTACATCGCCAAGCAGCTCAACGGCAAGGGCAACATCGTCGCGCTGCGCGGCATCGCCACCACGCTGGACAACGAGCGCATGGACGCCTTCAACAGCGTGCTGAAGAACCACCCCGACATCAAGCTGCTGGACGCCAAGTACGCCAACTGGAACCGCGACGACGCCTTCAAGGTCACGCAGGACTACCTGACGCGCTTCAAGGAGATCGACGCCATCTGGGCGGCCGACGACGACATGGCGGTGGGCGTGCTCAAGGCCATCGAGCAGGCCAAGCGCAAGGACATCAAGATCGTCTTCGGCGGCGCCGGCGCCAAGGGCATGGTCAAGACCATCCTCGACGGCAAGGACCCGCGCATTCAGGCCGACGTGAGCTACTCGCCCAAGTTCATCTACGACGCCATCAAGCTCACTGCCGAGGCGCGCCTGAAAGGCGAGAAGCTGCCCGAGACCACCATCATTCCTTCCGTACTGATCACGAAGGAAAACGCCAAGGACTTCTACCACCCGAACTCGCCGTTCTAAACGACCCACCCCCAGTCTTCGCGGACTTCGTTCCGCTCCGCCAACCCCCTCAAGGGGGCACCGCCTGCGGCCTGGCAGAGCCAGTTCCGCGGCGGTTCCCGCATGGCCTGCTCCGCGGCCGCCAGAGGGGATGCGAGGTGGAGCGAGTGCTGAGCAAAGGAAACCCGAATGCCACGCCCCGTCACCCTCTTCACCGGCCAGTGGGCCGACCTGCCGCTGGCCGAGCTGGCGCCGCTGGCGCGGCGCATGGGCTACGACGGGCTGGAGCTGGCCTGCTGGGGCGACCACTTCGACGTGCAGCAGGCGCTTGCCTCCGACCGCTACGTCGAGGACAAGTGGGCGCTGCTGCGCGAGCACGGCCTGACCTGCCTGGCCATCGGCAACCACCTGGTCGGGCAGGCCGTGTGCGACCTCATCGACGAGCGCCACCGCGCCATCCTGCCGCCGCAGGTGTGGGGCGACGGCGATCCGGAAGGCGTGCGCCAGCGCGCCGCGCGCGAGCTGGCCGACACGGCCATCGCCGCCGCGAAGTTCGGCGTGAAGACGGTCACCGGCTTCACCGGCTCGTCGATCTGGCACGCCACCTACGCCTTCCCGCCCACCTCGCAGGCCTACTGGGACGCGGGCTTCGCCGACTTCGGCCGGCGCTTCGGGCCGATCCTCGACACCTTCGAGCAGCAGGGCGTCAACTTCGCGCTCGAGGTGCACCCGACCGAGATCGCCTTCGACATCGCCTCGGCCGAGCGCGCCATCGAGGCGGTGGGCGGGCACCGCCGCTTCGGCTTCAACTTCGACCCCAGCCACCTGGCCTACCAGGGCGTGGACTACGTGCGCTTCATCCGCCGCTTTGCCGACCGCATCTACAACGCCCACATGAAGGACGTGTGGTGGGGCAGGGGCGACGGCACGGTGGGCGTGTTCGGCGGCCACACCAGCTTCGGCGACGCACGGCGCTTCTGGGACTTCCGCAGCGTCGGGCGCGGCATGGTGGACTTCGAGGCCATCATCGTCGCGCTCAACGACATCGGCTATGCCGGGCCGCTCTCGGTGGAATGGGAGGACAGCCGCATGGACCGCGTGCACGGCGCCACGGAGAGCGCGGCCTTCTGCCGCCGGCTGGACTTCCCCGCGGCCGCAGGCGCTTTCGATGCCGCGTTCGACAAAGCCGCCCAAGGCGGCATGGCCGGCACATGAGAAAGCTGCGCTACGCGATGGTAGGCGGCGGCCAGGGCGCCTTCATCGGCGCCGTGCACCGCAAGGCGCTGGCGCTGGACGGGCAGGCCGAACTGGTGGCCGGCGCGCTGGCCTCCACGCCCGAGCGGGCCCATGCCTCGGGCCGCGAATTGGGCCTGGCCGACGACCGCAACCATGCCGACTGGCAGGCGCTGCTCAACGACGAACTCAAGCGCCCGGCCAACGAACGCATCGACTTCGTCTCCATCGTCACGCCCAACCACCTGCACTACCCGGTGGCCAAGGCCTTCGCCGAGGCCGGCATCCACGTCGTGTGCGACAAGCCGCTGGTGCACACCAGCGAGCAGGCCGCCGAGCTGGCGCGCATCGTCGAGCGCAGCGGCAGCGTGTTCGGCGTCACCTACAACTACGGCGGCTACCCGATGGTGCGCGAGGCGCGCGCGCTGGTGCAAGGCGGCGCCATCGGCGAGATCCGCAAGGTCGTCGTCGAGTACCACCAGGGCTGGCTGGCGACGAAGCTGGAAGATGGCGGCGACAACAAGCAGGCCGCATGGCGCACCGACCCGGCCCGCAGCGGCGCGGCCGGGGCGCTGGGCGACATCGGCTCGCATGCCGAGAACCTGGTCGCCACCGTCACCGGCCTGGAGATCGAGCGCCTGTGCGCCGACCTGGGCACCTTCGTGCCCGGCCGCCGGCTGGACGACGACGCCAGCATGCTGCTGCGCTTCCGCGGCGGCGCGCGCGGCGTGCTGGTCGCCTCGCAGATCGCCGCCGGCTGCGAGAACGGCCTGCGCCTGCGCGTCTTCGGCACCACCGGTACGCTCGACTGGCGACAGGAAGAACCCAACACGCTGCTGCACGCGCCGCTGGACGGCCCGCCGCGCCTGCTCACGCGCGGCTCGCCGTGGCTGAGCGAATCGGCGCGCTTGGCGACGCGGTTGCCCGCGGGCCACCCGGAAGGCTTCATCGAGGCCTTCGCCAACGTGTACCTCGGCGTGATCGCGCACATCCGCGCGCTGCAGCAGGGCAATGCGCCCGATCCGCTGCTGGCCGACTACCCGACGCTGGCCGATGGTGCGCGCGGCGTGCGCTTCATCGAGAAAGCATTGGAAAGCGCCGCCAGCGTACAGAAGTGGACCGATTTCTAGGCTAGCGTCGGGGGACCTATGTTCCTCGGCATCGACCTCGGCACCTCCGGCCTCAAGGCCATCGTGCTCGACCGCGCGCACCGCGTGCTGGCCAGCGCCTCGGCCCCGCTCACGGTGCAGCAGCCGCAGCCGCTGTGGCGCGAGCAGGCGCCAGCCGACTGGTGGCGGTCTTGCGAGACGGCGCTGGACGCCGTGCTGGCGCAGGTGGACCGCCGGCGCATCGAGGCGATCGGCCTCTCGGGCCAGATGCACGGCGCCACGCTGCTCGACGCGCGCGGTGAGGTGCTGCGCCCGGCCATCCTGTGGAACGACGGCCGCGCCTGGCGCGAATGCGCCGAACTGGAAGCGGCCGTGCCCGTGGCGCGCGAGATCACCGGCAACCTGATGATGCCGGGCTTCACCGCGCCCAAGCTGGCGTGGCTGCGGCGGCACGAGCCGGCGGTGTTCGACCGCGTGGCCCATGTGCTGCTGCCCAAGGACTGGCTGCGCCTGCGCCTGACGGGCGAGTTCGCCACCGACCGCTCGGACGCGGCCGGCATGCTGTGGCTGGACGTGGCGCGCCGCGGCTGGAGCGACGAGCTGCTGGCCGCCACCGGCCTCGCGCGCGCGCAGATGCCGCGGCTGCACGAAGGCCCGGAAGTGACCGGCCGGCTGCGCGAGGACATCGCGCGCCGCTTCGGCCTGCAGCGCATCCCGGTGGTGGCCGGCGGCGGCGACAACGCGGCCGGTGCGGTCGGCGTCGGCGTGGTGCGGGCCGGGCAGGCGATGCTGTCGCTGGGCACCTCGGGCGTGTGCTTCGCGGCCACCGACCGCTTCCTCGCCAACCCGGCGCAGGCGGTGCACAGCTTCTGCCATGCGCTGCCGGCCACCTGGCACCTGATGTCGGTGATGCTCTCTGCGGCGGCCTGCCTGGACTTCAGCGCGCGGCTGGTCGGCGCCGAGGTGCCGCAATTGCTGGCCGAGGCCCAGGCGCGCGGCCTGAACGACGACACACCGCTCTTCCTGCCCTACCTGAACGGCGAGCGCACGCCGCACAACAACCCGGCAGCGCAGGGCGTGTTCTTCGGGCTCACGGCGGGCACGGACCGGGCGGACCTCTTCAACGCCACGCTGGAAGGCGTGGGCCACGGGCTGGCGCAGGGCCTCGGTGCGCTGGAGGCGGCCGGCGCCGATTTCAGCGGTGGCCTCACGCTCATCGGCGGCGGTTCGCGCAGCGCGTACTGGGCGCAGATGCTGGCGGATCTCTCGGGCAAGACCTTGC
>NZ_JBIQNC010000203.1:0-8458 GCF_044462705.1 Xenophilus sp. | reverse complement strand
ACGGCAACGACTACCTGTTCGACATCGAGGCCGACGAGCGCGAGCGGGCCAACCAAGCCGGCAAGGAGCCCGGGCGGCTGGCGGCCATGCGCCAAGCCTGGGAGGACTGGAACGACACTATGCCGCCCATCCCGGAGGACGCCACCGTCAGCCTGGGCTACTCCTACAAGGACATGCCGCAGCGCTGACGCGCAGGCTTCCGGGCGCGCTCAGGGGCCGACGACTTCGCCGGCCGGCGCCGATGCCGGCGGCAGCGGCTGTTGCTGCACCCTGCGATCCAGCCGGTCTTCCAGTTGGCCGATGTGCGCCGCCACGGTGTTGTCCATCTGCTCGGCGCGCTGGCGCAGCGCATCATCCAGCTGCTCGATGCGCGCCAGCAGCGCGGCGTGGCGCTCGCCGTTGCGAGCCATGTGCTCGTTCTCCTGCGCCGCCAGGAAGTTGCGCAGCTCGGTGAAGCGGGACGCCTCGGCCTTGTCGGCCAGGTCGCGCTGCGCCTGCATCTCCTTGCTGTGGCGCCGCGCGTCCATCAGCACGCTGCTCTGCAGCCACAGTACGTAGATCAGGAAGAACAAGCCCAGCAGCACCGTCAGCCCCAGCATGATCAGCCCCAGCGGGGCCGTGACCTGCATGAAGCCGACGGACATCATCGTCGGCGTGGCCAGCGTGCCCCAGTTGAGCGCGGCCAGCGCGGCGATGAGCAGAACGACGACGAGAAGGATGCCTGTGCGCAATCCCATGGTGAACCTCTCCTAGTTTTCAACTCCGCCGTTTGTAACGCAGGACGGCCCGCGCCCCTGTAGTCCGGTGGCGCGGGCCGTCGCAAGCCGGCAGGGCAGCGTCAGTTCGTCTCGGCCAATTGATCGAGGATCGCGGGGTTTTCCAAGGTACTGGTGTCCTGCGTGATCGCCTCGCCCTTGGCGATGGAGCGCAAGAGGCGCCGCATGATCTTGCCGCTGCGCGTCTTGGGCAGGTTGTCGCCGAAGCGGATGTCCTTGGGCTTGGCGATCGGGCCGATCTCCTTGGCCACCCAGTTGCGCAGCTCGTTGGCGATCTGCTTGGCCTCCTCCCCCGTGGGCCGGCCGCGCTTGAGTACCACGAAGGCGCAGATCGCCTCGCCGGTCAGGTCGTCGGGGCGCCCCACCACCGCGGCCTCGGCCACCAGGTCGGTCTTGGCGACCAGGGCCGACTCGATCTCCATCGTGCCCAGGCGGTGCCCGCTGACGTTGAGCACGTCGTCGATGCGCCCGGTGATGCGGAAGTAGCCGGTCTTCGCGTCGCGCACGGCACCGTCGCCGGCGAGGTAGATCCTGCCGCCCATCTCTTCGGGGAAATAGCTCTTCTTGAAGCGCTCCGGGTCGTTCCAGATGGTGCGGATCATCGAGGGCCACGGCCGCTTGATGACCAGCATGCCGCCCGAGCCGTTGGGCATGTCGTGGCCGGTCTCGTCGACGATGGCGGCCTGCATGCCCGGCAGCGGCAGCGTGCACGAGCCCGGCACCAGCGGCGTGGCGCCCGGCAGCGGGTTGATCACGTGGCCGCCGGTCTCGGTCTGCCACCAGGTGTCGACGATCGGGCAGCGCTCGCCGCCGACGTTCCGGTAGTACCACATCCACGCCTCGGGATTGATCGGCTCGCCGACCGAGCCGAGGATGCGCAGGCTGGTCAGGTCCCAGTTCTTCGGGTGCACCTTGGCGTCGGAGTCGGAGGCCTTGATGAGCGAGCGGATCGCCGTGGGCGCGGTGTAGAACACCGAGACCTTGTGGCGCTCGATCATCTGCCAGAAGCGGCCGGCATGGGGATACGTGGGCACGCCCTCGAACACCACCTGCGTCACGCCGGCGGCCAGCGGCCCGTAGACGATGTAGGAGTGGCCGGTCACCCAGCCGATGTCGGCGGTGCACCAGAAGACGTCCTCGGGGCGGATGTCGAAGGACCACTGCATCGACAGCCGCGCCCACAGCAGGTAGCCGCCGGTGGCGTGCTGCACGCCCTTGGGCTTGCCGGTGGAACCGGAGGTGTAGAGGATGAACAGCGGATGCTCCGCGCCCACCGGCACCGGCGCGCATTCGCTGCTCTGGCCGGCCAGCACCTCGGCGAAGGTCTTGTCGCGGCCCTCGACGCGGTTCCACGCCGAGGCCGTGCGCTCGTAGACCAGCACGGTCTTCAGCGTGTCGCAGCCGCCCATCGCCACGGCGTCGTCGACGATGGCCTTCAGCGGCATCTCCTTGCCGCCGCGCAACTGGAAGTTGGCGGTGATCACGGCCACCGCGCCAGCGTCGATGATGCGCTCCTGCAGCGCCTTGGCCGAGAAGCCGCCGAACACCACGCTGTGCGTGGCGCCGATGCGCGCGCAGGCCTGCATGGCCACCACCCCCTCCACGCCCATCGGCATGTAGATGACCACGCGGTCGCCCTTGGCGATGCCCTGCGCCTTCAGCGCGTTGGCGAACTGCCCCACGCGCGCCAGCAGTTCCTTGTAGGTGACGTGGGTGACGGTGCCGTCGTCGGCCTCGAAGATGATCGCGGTCTTGTTCTCGACCGGCGTGCCGACGTGGCGGTCCAGGCAGTTGGCGCTGGCGTTGAGTTCGCCGTCGGCGAACCACTGGTAGAAGGGCGCGTTGGATTCATCCAGCGTCTTCGTGAAGGGCTTGGTCCACTGCAGCTGCTCGCGGGCGCGGCGGGCCCAGAAGCCCTCGAAGTCCTTCGCCGCCTCGTCGCACAGCGCCTGGTAGGCGTCCATGCCCGCGATGCGCGCACCTTCGCGCGCACGGGCGTCGGGTTCGAAGACGCGGTTCTCGACGAGGACGGATTCGATCGCGGACGAGCTGCTGCTCATGACTGGTGTCTCCTTCTAGGCAGTTGTCGGGACGGACTGTGCGGCGCCACTCTTACGAAGCACTGACGCGGACGATGGTAGTCCTGCCCGCGCAGGGGTGCATCGGGGCGAAGGCGCGGCCCCGCGGGCTTCTAGAATCCGCCTCCCCCGACGACACCCTCGCCGCGATGTCCCTGCCCGATCCTTCCGACATGAACCCGCCCAAGGGCTCGCCCCTGCGCCCACTGCCCAGCCTGATCTTCGCCAGCCGCTGGCTGCAACTGCCGCTGTACCTGGGGCTGATCGTGGCCCAGGCGGTGTACGTGGTGCACTTCCTGATCGAGCTGACGCACCTGGTCGAGGCCGCCTTCGGCAGCGAGAAGGCCCTGCAGGCGCTGATCACCAGCATCGGCTACAAGACCACGGCGCCCATCACCACGCTCAACGAGACGGTCATCATGCTGGTGGTGCTGGCGCTGATCGACGTGGTGATGATCTCCAACCTGCTCATCATGGTGATCGTCGGCGGCTACGAGACCTTCGTCAGCCGCATGAACCTCGAGGGCCACCGCGACCAGCCCGAGTGGCTCAGCCACGTCAATGCCTCGGTGCTCAAGGTCAAGCTGGCGATGTCGATCATCGGCATCAGCTCCATCCACCTGCTCAAGACCTTCATCAACGCCGAGAACTACACCGACAAGGTGCTGATCGCGCAGACGGTGATCCATGCGGTGTTCCTGCTCTCGGCGATGGCCATCGCGTACACCGACCGGCTGATGTCCGGCCCGGAAGACAGGCACTGAAAGGCCAGGCCGTGACCCCGGGCGCCGCCGCACAGTCGAGCCTTGCCCGGTGGGAGCGCGGCCTGCCCTCCGAGGGCGGCCTGCCCTTCGAGCCCCTGCTGCGCCGCTGCCGGCTCGACTATTCCCCGGCCAGCCTGGGGCGCATCGACATCTTCCTGGACGCCGTGCGCAGCGCGCGCCGCCCGCAGGAGGCGGACTTCCTGGCCGACGCGGCGCAGCGCCAGCTGCTGTACCTGCTGGCCTTCTATGCCGGCGAGGTGATCGGCCGGGCGGTGGAGTGCGCCCCGCAGTGGCTGCTGCCGGCGCAGGCCGCGGCGCTGGCACCGCAACCGCCGCTGCCGGCCCACCCCTTCCATGCCGCGCTGAGCGCGCGCTTCGGCGATGCGCGGAATGCCGACGGCGCCCTGCTCTTCCTGCCCCTGGCGGCCCTGTGCGAGCGGCTGTTCGGCGTGCCCGGCGCGACGCCGCAGGGGCTGCAGGCGGCAGCCGCCGCCTGGTGGCCCGAGGCCCTGCGCGACGCCGAACGGGCCAGGGCGCCCCTGCCGCCGCGCGCCGGCGAGCCCTGGCCGCCGGAGATGCCCGCGCCCAGCCAGCCGTCCGAGGATTCACCCGAGGCCCTGTGCATCCGTGCCCAGCGCCTGACGCACGGCGAGGCCGCCGCCCCCGACCTGGGCGCCGCGCTGGACCTGTACCGGCGCGCCGCCGAGGCCGGCCTGCTCGAAGCGCAACTGCAGGCGGCCCGCCTGCACCTGCGCCACGACGGCCCCGCGCCCGACCTGCTGGAAGCCGAGCGCTGGCTGCGCCTGGCAGCCGCGCAAGGCAGCGACAAGGCGCGCGAACTCATCGCGCAGCTGGAACTGGACAAGGCTCCCACGCCCACGCTGGGCGAGCGCGTCGACGCCTGGACGGACCGCACCGTCGACTGGGTGGTCGACCGCATCGAGCGGCTGGCGGCCGCGCGATCGGCCTCGCGCAAGCGGCCCCAGTGAATTGCCGGCTGATCCATCCACATCCCGGTGACATGGCCACAGAACGCGGCTGAATTCGGGAACATCCGGATTTCATCCGGACAAAGTCGACTACAATAGAGGTCTTTTCCACAGCCGGCGGGCTTTCCGCCGGCGCTCTGCGCGCTACTCGCGGATCGTTCCTGCATCCCGTCGCGGCGCCAGATCCCTGCGCCGGCCCCTGGCCGGCGGCGGCTGGCGCTGCCAGCCACCCCGACGCCGCGTCGCACTGCTCCGCTCGGCCCCCTCGACCAGGCCCGCCGAACGGCCCCCGCTGTGCGTGACGGGCGCTGGCTGCGTCGCATCTCGTCGTCTTCAGTGCCTGCCTTGCGGCTGCGGTCCGCGGTCGCCTGCACGCTTCTTTTTTTCCAGGCGGCCATTGCCAAGCCCACCCTTACCCAAGGAGGCCTGCCGCCATGGCAAAAGACATCCAGATCGACCACGTGTTCAAGGTCTTCGGCGACGACCCGGAGGCCGCGCTCGCGCTGGTGCGCGAGGGCCTGTCCAAGCAGGAGATCCTCGCCCGCACCGGGCAATCCATCGGCGTCTTCGACGCGCACTTCGACATCAAGGCCGGCGAGATCTTCGTCATCATGGGCCTGTCCGGCTCGGGCAAGTCCACCCTGGTGCGCCTGCTCAACCGGCTGATCGAGCCCAGCGCCGGACGCGTCGTCGTCGACGGGCGCGACATCTTCAGGCTGTCCGACGCCGAGCTGCGCGCCCTGCGCCGCAAGGACATCAGCATGGTGTTCCAGTCCTTCGCGCTGCTGCCGCACATGACGGTGCGCGACAACACCGCCTTCGGCCTGGAGCTGGCCGGCGTGGACAAGGCGGCCCGCCTGGCGCAGGCCGACGAGGCGCTGGCGCAGGTCGGCCTGGCCGGCTGGGGCGACAGCTATCCCGACGAACTTTCCGGCGGCATGCAGCAGCGCGTGGGCCTGGCCCGCGCGCTGGCCTCGGACCCGTCCATCCTGCTGATGGACGAGGCCTTCTCCGCGCTCGACCCGATCATCCGCACCGACATGCAGAGCGAACTGCTGCGGCTGCAGCAGGTCAAGCGGCGCACCATCGTCTTCATCTCGCACGACCTGGACGAGGCGATGCGCATCGGCGACCGCATCGCCATCATGAAGGACGGCCAGGTGGTGCAGGTGGGCACACCCGAGGAGATCCTGCGCAACCCGGCCGACGACTACGTGCGCAACTTCGTGCGCGGCGTCGATGCGGCGGCCGTGTTCAAGGCCGGCGACATCGCGCGGCGTACACAGGTGGTGGTGGCCGAAACGCCCAGCCGCGGCGCGCGCTCCACGCTGTCGATGCTGGAGAGCCAGGACCGCGAGTTCGGCTTCGTGGTCGACACGCGCCAGCAGTTCCTCGGCCTGGTCTCGGCCGAGTCGCTGCGCACCGCGCTGAAGGACCACGAGGGCTCGCTGG
Organism: Xenophilus sp.; assembly: GCF_044462705.1. Taxonomy (NCBI): domain Bacteria; kingdom Pseudomonadati; phylum Pseudomonadota; class Betaproteobacteria; order Burkholderiales; family Comamonadaceae; genus Xenophilus; species Xenophilus sp. The sequence continues at coordinate 2,399 of NZ_JBIQNC010000203.1, read as the reverse complement.
GCCTGCACCACGCCTTCCTGCCCGACGTGCGCACGGTGGCCGCGATCCACCCCGTGAACGAGCTGTTCGGCCAGGTGGCGCAGTCGCCCTGGCCGCTGCCGGTGGTGGACGAAGGCGGCCGCTACGTCGGCGCCATCAGCAAGACCACGCTGCTGCGCTTCATGGACCGCAACACCGGTTGAACCCACACCTCTGGAGGACAGAAAAGATGGACGACAACACCCTTCCGAGCACCACCGACCGCACCGCGCTCGACGGCCTGGTGAACCCCGGCGCGCCGGCCGCCGACGACCCCTGGGCGGCCGTCGGCGCCGCGCCGGCGAGCCCCGCGCCCGCGGCGGACGACGACCCGTGGGCCGCCATCGCCGAGGGCGGCGGCGACGCCGGCTGGCTGGACGGCACCGCGGCCGCCGCCACCCCCGATCCCGGCGCGCTCGACACCGCCGGCGGGTTCCAGCTCTCCCAGCTGTGGGACGGCAGCCTGCCGGTGCACGACTGGATCAACGGCGGCCTGGCCTGGACGGTGGAGCACTTCCGCCCCTTCTTCCAGACCGTGCGCGGCCCCATCGACGCCACGCTCGGCGGCGTGGAGCACGCGCTGCTGGCGGTGCCCGCGCCGGTGATGCTGGCCCTGCTGGGCCTCGTCGCCTGGCAGTGCGCCGGGCGCGCGGTGGCGATCGGCGCCGTGGTCTCGCTGCTGCTGGTGGCGCTGCTGGGCATCTGGCCCGAGGCCATGACCACGCTCTCGCTGGTGCTGACCTCGCTGGCCTTCTGCGTCCTGATCGGGCTGCCGCTGGGCATCGGCCTGGCCGCCAGCGAGCGCGCCCAGCGCATCGTGCGCCCGCTGCTCGACGCGATGCAGACCACGCCCGCCTTCGTCTACCTGGTGCCGGTGGTGATGCTGTTCGGCATCGGCAACGTGCCGGGCGTCATCGTCACCATCGTCTTCGCGCTGCCGCCGCTGGTGCGGCTGACCACGCTGGGCATCCGCCAGGTGCGGCCCGACCTGGTGGAAGCCGCGCGCTCGTACGGCGCCTCGCCCTGGCAACTGCTGGCCAAGGTGCAGCTGCCGCTGGCGATGCCCTCGATCATGGCCGGCATCAACCAGGCGCTGATGCTGTCGCTGTCGATGGTGGTGATCGCCTCCATGATCGCCGTGGGCGGCCTGGGCCAGATGGTGCTGCGCGGCATCGGCCGCCTGGACATGGGCCTGGCCACCATCGGCGGCCTGGGCATCGTGCTGCTGGCCATCACGCTGGACCGCATCACCCAGGCCATGGGCCAGCCGCGCCGCGGCGCGCGCCACTGGTGGCAGGCCGGGCCGGTCGGCCTCGCCTGGCGGCTCATGCAGCCGAAGCGGCAGGCCACTGCCGACGCGGCTTCCACGCCGAACGCCGAAGCGCAGCCGGTCCTCGCCGCCCGCACGCACTGAGCCCCTGCTTCTCCCGCAACAACACCCAAAGGAGCCACCGCATGACGATCCCGTCCTCTCCCCTCGCCCGCTGGCGCGCCCTCCTCGCCGCCGGCCTACTGGCCGCCGGCAGCGCCGCCGCCACCGCACAGGCCCTGCCCGGCAAGGGCATCCGGGTGCAGCCGCTGCAAAGCTCGATCGCCGAGGAGACCTTCCAGACGCTGCTGGTCTCGCGCGCGCTGGAGAAGCTCGGCTACGACGTGCAGCCCATCCGCGAGGTGGAGTACCCGACGGCCCACATCGCCATCGCCAACGGCGACGCCACCTTCATGGCCGACCACTGGGACCCGCTGCACGCCGACTTCTACAAGAACGCCGGCGGCGACGCCAAGCTCTCGCGCACCGGCAGGTACTCGACCGGCGCGGTGCAGGGCTACCTGATCGACAAGAAGACCGCCGACGAGCACGGCATCACCAGCATCGACCAGCTCGCCGACCCGAAGATCGCCAAGCTCTTCGACGCCGACGGCGACGGCAAGGCCGACCTGACGGGCTGCAACCCCGGCTGGGGCTGCGAGGCGGTGATCGAGCACCAGCTCGACGCCTACAAGCTGCGCGACAGCGTCCGGCACGTGCAGGGCAGCTATGCGGCGCTGATGGCCGACACCATCACGCGCTTCAAGCAGGGCAGGCCGATCCTCTACTACACCTGGACGCCCTACTGGGTGAGCGGCGTGCTGCGCCCCGGCCAGGAAGTGGCCTGGCTGCAGGTGCCCTTCTCCGCCCTGCCCGGCGAGCAGGCCAAGATCGACACCAAGCTGGCCAACGGCAAGAACTACGGCTTCGTCGCCAACACCCAGCGCATCGTGGCGAACAAGGCCTTCGCCGAGAAGAACCCGGCCGCCGCGAAGCTGTTCGAGGTGATGCAGCTCCCGGTGGGCGACATCAACGCGCAGAACCTGCGCATGCGCGACGGCGAGAACAAGCC
>NZ_JBIQNC010000202.1:0-8490 GCF_044462705.1 Xenophilus sp. | reverse complement strand
GAAACGGGGGTGGTCAAAGATCGTAGTCGTCGCGGTGGCCGGACAGGGCCTTGGCGATCAGGTTGCGGTCCAGGCGGTCCGACAGCAGTTCGGCGAACCTGAAGACGAAGTTGCGCAGGTAGGCGCCGCGCTTGAAGGCCACGCGCGCCACGTTCTGGCCGATCACCTGGCCCATCGGGCGCACCACCAGGTCGCTGTCGGCCTCGCCCTGCACGGCCATCTCGGCCACGATGCCCACGCCCAGGCCGAGCCGCACGTAGGTCTTGATCACATCGGAGTCGATCGCCTCCAGCGCGATGCGCGGCGCGAGCTTCTTCTGCGCGAAGGCATGGTCGATGCGCGTGCGGCCGGTGAAGGAGGGGTGGTAGGTGATGATCGGCTCGGCCGCCAGGTCCTCCAGCGTGACGCGCTCCTTGTCGGCCAGCCGGTGGCCCTTGGGCAGCACCAGCACGTGCTGCCACTCGTAGCAGGGCAGGGTGACCAGTTCGGGATACGCGTCCAGCGACTCGGTGGCGATGCCGATCTCGGCGATCTCGTCGATCACCATGCGCGCCACCTGGTCGGGCGAGCCCTGGTGCAGGCTCACGTTGACCTTGGGGTAGGCCTCGCGCAGCTTGACCACCGGCACCGGCAGCACGTAGCGCGCCTGCGTGTGGGTGGTGGCGATGGACAGGGTGCCGCTGTCCTGGGCGCTGAACTGCTCGCCGATGCGGCGCAGGTTGCCGATCTCGCGCATGATCAGCTCGATGCTGGCGACCACGTGCTGGCCGGGCTCGGTGATGCGCTTGAGGCGCTTGCCGTGGCGCGCGAAGATCTCGACGCCCAGTTCCTCCTCCAGCTCGATGATGGCCTTGGACACGCCGGGCTGCGAGGTGTGCAGCGCCTTGGCCGCCTCGGTGAGGTTCAGGTTGCGCCGGACGGCCTCCTGGACGAACTTGAACTGATGAAGGTTCATATTGATTTCAGAATTACCACGGAAATCATTATGCCTTCTGTGTCTAAGGGATGTGCGGGTCGCTGTGGTTTTCCTGCAGCGCCAACCGGGCCATCAGGTCGACGAGGGCGGGCGATTCGCCCACCGCCGGCGCCAGGGTGAACGCGATGCCGGGCCAGGCGCGGCGCAGTTCGTCCATCAGGCGGGGCAGGTCCTCGCGCAGGTGCCGGCCGATGCCGAGGAAGAGCGGCACCACGCGCACCGTGCGCACGCCGGCGGCGGCCAGCTCGGCGGTGGCCTGGGGCAGATCGGGCGCGGCCAGCTCCAGGTAGGCGCAGCGCACCGCGGCGGCCGGGTCCAGCTCGGCCACGCGCCGCGCCACCGCCTCCACCGGCTCGCGCCAGCGCGCATCGCGCGAGCCGTGCGCGAACAGCACGACGCCCCGCCGGCCGTCCATCACCGCCTCAGCACCAGCCAGCCGAAGGCGCCCAGCGAGAGCACCGAATAGATCATCCCCGGCGCCGCGGCAGTGAGCCAGGGCCACCACTCGCGCAGGTTGCCGATGTAGCCGAACACGTTGTTCAGCAGGAAGAAGCTAATGCCGATCATCACGCCGCCGAACACGTAGCTGGTGATGCCGCTCTGGCGGAAGTGCAGGTAGGCGAAAGGCAGGGCCAGCACCACCATCACCAGGCAGGACAGCGGGTAGAACACCTTGCGCCAGAACTCGATCGCGTAGCGCTGGGTGGTCTGCCCGTTGGCGTCGAGGTGGCGCGTGTACTCGAACAGGTCGATGGTGCTCATGCGGTCGGGGCGCAGCAGGGCGACCGAGACCATGTCGTTGGTCAGCGTGCTGGGCCACTGCAGTTCGGGCTGCGTGCTGCGCTCGACGTGCGCCTGGTTGGCGTCGGCCGTGTCGTAGGTCTCCTGCTCCACGCCGTAGAGCGTCCAGCGGCCGTCGCCGATGCGCGCGAGCAGCGAGGTGGTCTGCGAGGCGACGAAGCCGCGCCCGTCGAAGGCGAAGATGCGCACGTTCTTGAGCGTGCCGTCGCGCTCCATCGACGCCACGTTGACGGCATAGCTCATCTCGCCCTGCCTCTCGCGCAGCCAGGCGCCGGTGTTGCCCGTCATGGCCCAGGTGCCCTGGTAGCGCGTCTTGAGCAGTTGCGCAGCCCGGTCCGAGGCCGGCGCCAGGTAGTCGCCGACGGCGAAGGTGAGCAGCACGAAGCCCAGGCCCAGCATCAGCAGCGTGCGCAGCGCGCGCCAGGGCCCCAGGCCGCTGGTGCGCAGGATGGTGTACTCGGAGCTCTGCGCGAAGCGCGCCATCACGAAGATGGTGCCGATCAGCACCGTGATGGGCAGCAGCTCGTACAGGTGGCTGGGCACCAGCAGCGATACGTACAGCAGCGCCTGCGGCACGCCGTAGCCGAACACGCGCTGCCTGGAGATGGCCTGCAGCTCGTCGACGAAGTCGAAGAAGAAGAACAGGCACAGGAAGCCCAGGCTCACGAAGGCCACGGCGCGCAGCACCTCGACGTAGATCAGGCGGCGGATGGTCTTCATCGCAGGGGCAGGCGGGTGGAGCGGGCGCGGCGGCCCCAGTTGTTGTGCCGCTTGGCCAGCCACAGCAGCGTCAGCAGCAGCGCGCCGCCGTGCAGCACCGTCAGGAAGGTGCCCAGGCCGTGGCGGCCGCTGCTGATCCAGCTGTTGCCCAGGTTCAGCAGGTTGTAGTAGACGACGAAGGCGAACAGCGCGAACACCAGGTTGCCGCTGCGCCCCACGCGTGGATTGACGCCCGAGACCACCAGCGCGAGCAGCACGAAGTTGACCGCGGCCAGCACCATGCCGATGCGCCAGCCCAGCTCGCCGCGGTTCGGGTCGGTCGGCTCGGCCAGCAGCGCCAGCGTGGAGCGCGCCCGCGGGGGCGTCTGGTCGGCGGAGGTGGGCGCGTCGCTGCCCACCTTGGCGCCGTAGCTGGCGAACTCGCTGACCTTCAGCCCGGTGTTGTCCAGGCGGCGCTCCAGGCGCTGGCCGTCCCTGAGCACGAGGTAGCGGCCCTTGTCGATGTCCTCCACCCGGCCGCTGCGGGCGGTGGTGACGATCTGCAGGCCGCGCTCGATGGAGGAGATGAACACGTTGGAGGCAGTCGTGCCGTCGGCCGTGTCCTTGTCGACGAAGAACACCCGGTTGCGCCCGGAGGACTCCTGGAACTGCCCGGGCGTGACGCGATCGATGTCGCCGCGCCGCTCGTACTGGTCGCGCATGCCCTGCGTCTGCAGGTTGGCCCAGGGCCAGCCGACGAAGGCCAGCGCGGCGATCAGCAGCAGCACCGGCCAGGCGAACTGGAACAGCGGCGCGACGAAGTCGGCCAGCCCGCGCCCGCTGGACAGCCAGATCACCATCTCGCTGTCGCGGTACATGCGCGAGAGCGTGCCGACGATGGCGATGAACAGGGCCAGGCTGAGGATCGTGGGCATGTAGCCGACCACGGTGTAGGCCATGATCAGGAACACCTCGGAGGGGTTCACGCTGCCCTTGGAGGCCAGGCCCAGCGTGCGGATCAGGATGATCGTCATGACGATCGTGACCAGCACCACCAAGGTCGCGCCGAAGCTGCGCGACAGCTCCTTGCGTAATGAGGAATGGAATAACATCGTCGAGGGAAAAACGAAGATTATGGACTTTCAACTCAAGACCCTCGGCCTGGCCCAGGCGGCGTCCGAAAAGGCGGATGCGCTGATCGTGCTGGTGTCGCCAGGCGATGGGGAGCAGGCCCCGGGCGCGCTCGGCGGCCTGATCGGCGCGGCGCGCAAGGCCGGCGACCTGCCCGACAAGGCCGGCAAGTGCCTGATGCTCTATCGCCCGCAGGGCATCGCCGCGGCGCGCGTGGTGCTGTCGAGCCTGGGCGACGGACCCGCCGCCACGGCCGCGCGCAGCGCGGTGCTGGCCGCCTGGCAGCAGATCAGGGCGGCCAACCCCAAGCGCGTGGTGCTGGTGTGGTCCGGCGGGGTGGTGCCGGCGGCGCTGCAGGCCGCGGTCGTCGCGCTGGCGGATGCGAGCTACGTCTACACCCACACCAAGTCGAAGGCGGAGCCGCGCGCCCTGCGCCAGGTGGTCCTGGGCGTGGCGCAGGCGAGCGCCTGCAAGGCTGCGCTGGCCGAGGCGGTGGCCGCGGTGCGCGGCGTGGAATTCGCCAAGGAATGGGGCAACCGGCCCGGCAACCACTGCACGCCGACGATGCTGGCCGAAGCCGCGCGCTCGCTGGCCAAGGCGCCGCGGGTCAAGTGCGAGGTGCTGGGCCCGAAGGAGGTCGCCGCGCTGAAGATGGGCGCCTTCATGGCCGTGGCGCAGGGCTCGGCCGAGCCGCTGCGCTTCATCGTGCTGCGCTACCAGGGCGCGGGCAAGGCCGACGCGCCGCAGGTGCTGGTGGGCAAGGGCATCACCTTCGACACCGGCGGCGTGTCGCTCAAGCCCGCGGCCGAGATGGACGAGATGAAGTTCGACATGTGCGGCGCCGCCTCGGTGCTGGGCGTGTTCCGCGCGCTGGGCGAGCTGCAGCCCGCCGTCAACGTCGTCGGCCTCATCCCCACCTGCGAGAACATGAACGACGGCCGCGCGCTCAAGCCCGGCGACGTCGTCACCAGCATGAGCGGCCAGACCATCGAGGTGCTCAACACCGATGCCGAAGGCCGCCTCATCCTGTGCGATGCGCTGGCCTATGCGGCCCGCTTCGATCCGGCCGCCGTGGTCGACATCGCCACGCTCACCGGCGCCTGCGTGATCGCGCTGGGCGGCGTGCGCAGCGGCCTGTTCGCCACCGACGACGGCCTGGCCGGCGCCCTGGCCGCCGCCGGCGAGGCCGCGCAGGACCGCTGCTGGCGCATGCCGCTGGACGACGAGTACGCCGAGGGCCTGAAGACCTCCTTCGCCGACGTCGCGAACGTCGCCGGCCGCGCCGGCGGCGCCATCACCGCCGCCAAGTTCCTGCAGCGCTTCGCCGGCGAAGCGCCCTGGGCGCACCTGGACATCGCCGGCACCGCCTGGAAGAGCGGGGCGGCCAAGGGCGCGACGGGGCGTCCCGTCGGGCTGCTGCTGCGCTACCTGCTGGACCGCGCCGAGGGCGCGGCGCCGGCCGCGCGCAAGGCTTCGCGCCGCAGCCGCGGCGCTGCCGCATGACCGAGATCGACGTCCACTACAACGCGGCGGACAAGCTGCACCATGCCTGCCGGCTGCTGCGCAAGGCGGCGGTGGCGGCGGGTGCGCGCGTGGTGGTGGTCGGCGACGCGGCGCAGCTCGATGCGCTGGATGCGGCGCTCTGGGGCATCGCGCCCGCCGAATTCGTGCCGCACTGCCGCCACGACGTGCCCGGGTGGATGTTGGCCCGCACGCCCGTCGTCATGTGGCCGGCGCGGCACGCGGCCTCGCCGCCGCACCGCGAAATCATCGTGAACCTCGGCGTGGAGCTGCCCGACGGCTTCGAGCGCTTCGAACGCCTGATCGACTTGGTCGGCGAGGACGAGGACGAGCGCCGCGCCGGCCGCCTGCGCTGGCGCCACTATGCCGACCGCGGCTACGCCATCACGCGCCACGACGTCGGCGCCCGTCGCTGAGACATCCATCGATGGACGGCCCGGCCCGCGTTCCCCCGCGCTTCGTGCCCACGCTGACGGCCGTGGTGGACCCGCAGCGGCCGGACGATGCGCCGCCCGCGGTGCAGCAGGAAGCGCCGCCGCCGCCCCCGGCCGAACCGGCATCCGCTCCCGTTGAAACCGCCGCGCCGGCGTCGATGGTCGCGCTGGACGATGCCGATGCCTTCCGGCTCGAAGAGGAACTCCTGCACCGCGTGCTGCAGCGGATCGACCTCTCGCTGGAGGAGCGGCTGACCGAGGTCGTCTCGGCGGCGGTGCAGCGCCAGCTCGACGCCATGGTGCCGCAGCTTCGCGGCGAGATCGAGGCCGTTTTGCGGGCGCTGGTGATCGAGGCGCTGGCCCGCGAACTCCCGGGAAACACCGAGTCCCAGACGCGTTCTTGACGCTCTGCGCTGGGCTAAACTGCGCCGCGGGTCCACCGCCGGGCTGGCGCGGAATGTGCTGAGCGAAGGCCCGGGTCGAACGACCGATTCATCAACACCTATTCCTCATACCTGGAGGTTCCCATGCAATTGAAATGGACTGCGGTCGCCCTGGCTGCACTCTCTGTCGTGGCTTGCGGCAAGAAGGAAGAGGCGGCTGCGCCCGCTCCGGCCGCCGCACCCACTGCAGCAGCGCCTGCCCCGGCCGCGCCTCCGCCCGCCGGCGAAACGCTGGTGGTGAAGATCGGTCACGTCGGCCCGACCAGCGGCCCCATCGCCCACCTGGGCAAGGACAACGAACTCGGCGCCAAGATGGCGATCGACGACCTCAACGCCAAGCAGGTCAAGATCGGCGACAAGGTCGCCAAGTTCGAACTGGTGGCCGAGGACGACGCTGCCGACCCGAAGCAGGGCACGGCCGTCGCGCAGAAGCTGATGGACGAGAAGGTGAACGGCGTGGTCGGCCACCTGAACTCCGGCACCACCATCCCGGCCTCCAAGATCTACAGCGACGCCGGCGTCCCGCAGATCTCGCCTTCGGCGACCAACCCGAAGTACACCCGCCAGGGCTTCAAGACGACCTTCCGCGTCGTGGCTGACGACACCCAGCTGGGCGGCACCCTCGGCCGTTACGCCGTCGAGACGCTCAAGGGCAAGAACATCGCCGTGATCGACGACCGCACGGCCTACGGCCAGGGCGTCGCCGAGGAGTTCGAGAAGGCCGCCAAGGCTGCCGGCGCCACCATCGTGGGCCACGAGTTCACCACCGACAAGTCGACCGACTTCAACGCCATCCTGACCAAGCTCAAGGGCGCCAAGCCCGACATCCTGTTCTTCGGCGGGATGGACGCGGTGGGCGGCCCCATGCTCAAGCAGGTCAAGCAACTGGGCCTGAACGTCAAGTTCATGGGCGGCGACGGCCTGTGCACGGGCGAGTTGGCCAAGCTGGCCGGCGACGCGGTCGGCGAGGAGATGGTCTACTGCGCCGAGGCCGGCGGTGTGGACGGCGAGTTCAAGGAGCCGCTGGAGAAGTTCAAGGCCGACTTCAAGGCCAAGAACGGCGTCGACGTGCAGATCTATGCGCCGTACGTCTACGACGCGGTGCAGGTGCTGGCCGATTCCATGGTGCGTGCCGGCTCGGCCGACCCCGAGAAGTACCTGCCGGAAGTCGGCAAGACCAACTACAAGGGCGTGACCGGCCCGATCACCTTCGACGAGAAGGGCGACATCAAGAACGGCGCCCTGACGCTGTACACCTACAAGGGCGGCCAGCGCACGCAGATCGCCGTGGTCCGCTGATCCTCTGCGGTTGTTGCAAAAGCGTGAAAAAAGGGGCCCTCGGGGCCCCTTTTTCTTGGCATGAGTACTTTGGATGGATTGCCGGCCAGGATGGCAGGCCCTAAGCTACCTGTATCCATTTGTTTGCATCTCTGCCACCATGATCAGAACCCTCGCACTCCTGGCCGGCCCGGTGTTGTCGATCGCGCTGGTGAGCCTGTTCGGCATCGAGGTGCTGTTCGGGTGCCTGGCCCTGGTGCTGCTGGCGGTGGCCGTGTCTTGTGCCGCGCCCCGCCTGACGGGCGTGCCGCGCGAACTGGCCGAGGACGATGTGGTGCACACGCTGATCTGACCGAAGCGACGCATGCATGAAAAAAGCCCCGCCGAGCGGGGCTTTTGTCATTCATGGGCCCGTGCGGGCAGCTCACGCCTCGCAGGGCACGACCTTGAACTCCACGCGCCGGTCCAGCGCATCGCTGGCGTCGTCGGTGCCGGTGCCCACGATGTTCTCGTGGAAGCCCTTGCCCGCCTCGCGCAGCTTCCTCGACAGGGCCGGCGTCTCGGCCGCCAGGCGCGCCTTCACGGCCTGCGCCCGCTGCAGCGACAGGCGCTCGTTCACCTCTTCGGAGCCGGTGCGGCTGGTGTGGCCGGTCACGACCACGCAGGACTCGGTTTGCGTCGCCTGGCGGGCGATCTGGCGCAGCCACATGGGGTAGATGCCGCTGATCTTGGGATCGCCCAGGAACTCCGTGGAGCCGGGCCGGAACAGGAACTTGACGCTGAGGCTGTTGGTCTCCAGCCCCAGCCGCGCCAGCTTGCCGAAGCTGGCCTCGGCATCGGCGGCACGACCCAGTTGCATCTGCGTCAGGTACAAGCCGCTGTAGACGCGCAACTGCTGCCCGTCGCGGCGGCGCGCTGCCGCCTCGTAGCGCGCCAGCGCATCCTGCCAGCGGCCTTCCTCGTAGGCGGCGATGGCTTCCTGCAGCACGGCCGAGGTGGACAGCCGCTCCAGGTAGAGCGCATCCGCGGGCTGCCCAGCGGGCGTCTCGCTGGTGCGGATGTAGCCTTCGGTGGCTCGGTCCTTGGGGTTGACCGGGCTGTCGCGATAGAAGGCGGTGGGGCGCGTGTCCAGCTTGTCGTCGCTGATGCGCGCGGCCGCCTGGGCGATGACGGTGCCGCTCTTGAGGTCCGTCAGCGCCAGGGCGAG
>NZ_JBIQNC010000201.1:4460-8500 GCF_044462705.1 Xenophilus sp. | reverse complement strand
GGGGCTCTGCGCTCCCGGCCGCATGGGACAATCGCGCGATGTTCGTGTTGTTCGAAGAAGCCGGCAAATACCTGGGCGGCCGCGTGCTTTCCGAGGCGGAAGCCTCGGCCCAGGTGGAACTGGAGACCGGCAAGCGGGTGAAGGTCAAGGCAGCCAACGTGGTGCTGCGCTTCGACAAGCCCACGCCCCCTGAACTGATCGCCGAGGCGCGCACGCTGGCCGCCGGCGTGGACCTCCAGCTCGCCTGGGATTTCGCCCCCGAGGAGGAATTCGGCTTCGCCGACCTGGCGGCCGACTACTTCGGCGACAAGCCCTCGCTGGCGCAGCAGGCGGCGGCGCTGTTCGCGCTGTTCGACGCGCCGCACTACTTCCGCCGCGCCGGCAAGGGACGCTTCCGCAAGGCGCCGGCCGAGATCGTGCAGCAGGCGCTCGCCGCCATCGAAAAGAAGAAGGCCGTGCAGGCGCAGATCGCCGCCTGGGCCGGCGAACTGGCCGCGGGCCGCTGCCCGGACGCGATCCGCGAGCAGCTCTACCGCATCCTGTTCAGGCCCGACAAGAACGCGCCCGAGTACAAGGCCGTGGTGGAGGCCGCCCGCGGCACGCAGACGGCGCCGCTGGCGCTGCTGGAGCACGCCGGCGCCATCGACTCGGCCTACCAGTTCCACTGGCAGCGCTTCCTGTTCGAGAACTTCCCCAAGGGCCCGGGCTTCCCCGCCGCTCTGGCGGCGCCGGCCATCACCGAGGACCTGCCGCTGGCCGAGGGCGTGCAGGCCTTCTCCATCGACGACTCGCACACCACCGAGATCGACGATGCGCTGTCGGTGCAGGGCCTGGGCAGCGGCACGGTCACGGTCGGCATCCACATCGCCGCGCCGGGGCTGGCGCTGGCGCCGGGCGACGCGCTCGACCAGGTGGCGCGCAACCGCCTCTCGACCGTCTACATGCCCGGCCACAAGATCACCATGTTGCCGGACGCGGTGGTGGATGCCTACACGCTGCTGGACGGCGGCGACCGGCCGGCCGTCTCGCTGTACGCCCGCTTCGACGAGGCCACGCTCGAACTGCAGGGCGCCGAGACGCGCCTGGAGCGCGTGCCGGTGGTGGCCAACCTGCGCCACGACCGGCTCGACGGCGTGATCGACGAGGCCTGGCTGGACCTGGCCCATGCCCCCGCCGAGCAGGGCCCGCCCGAGGCCTGGGCGCTGCGCGCGCCGCTGGCCTTCCTGTGGCGGCTGGCGCGGCACCTGAAGGCCGCGCGCGAGGTGGTGCGCGGCAAGCCGGAGAGCTTCTCGCGGCCCGACTACACCTTCCGCCTGGTCGGAAGCGAAGGCGAACCGAACGGCAGCGAGCAGGTGCAGATCACCACGCGCCGGCGCGGCGCGCCGCTGGACCTGATGGTCTCCGAGGCCATGATCCTGGCCAACAGCCACTGGGGCTGCTGGCTGGCCGAGTTGGGCGTGCCGGCGCTCTACCGCAGCCAGGCCAGCCTGGCGCCGGGCATCAAGGTGCGCATGGGCACGCGCGCGCTGCCGCATGCCGGGCTGGGCGTGAAAAGCTACGCCTGGAGCACCTCGCCGCTGCGCCGCTACACCGACCTGGTGAACCAGTGGCAGATCATCGCCGCCGCCCGCCACGGCCGCACCGCCGCGCTGGCCGCGCCCTTCAAGCCGAAGGACGCGCAGCTGATGGCGATCCTGTCCGCCTTCGACGCCGCCTACGCGGCCTACAACGCCCACCAGGCCGGCATGGAGCGCTTCTGGACGCTCAAGTACCTGCAGCAGCAGGGCATCCGCGAGCTGGAGGCCACGCTGATCCGCGATGCCGGCGCCGGCGAGGCGCTGGCGCGGGCCGACGCGCTGCCGCTGGTGCTGCCGGTGCTGGGCGCGCAGGGCCTGCCGCGCGGCAGCCGGCTGCGCGTGCGCCTGGGCGACGTCGACGAGATCGCATTGGCCGTCAACGGCACCGTGGTCGAACGCCTCGACGCCGCCGCGGCACCCGCCGCCCTCGACGAGGAAGCGGCCGACGAGGAGGAAGCCACCGCCGGCCCGCTGGCCATCGCGGTGGACGTCGACGATGCCGAGGCCGGCGAGCGCCCCGCCGGCGCCGAGGTGAACCCCGCCTGACCCGCCCGCCGAACGCATGAACATCCGCGACCTCAGCACGATGCAGATCGCGCTCGGCCTGTCGGTGGCCGTGCACCTGGGGCTGCTGGCCGTGCGCTTCGCCGACCCGGAGCGCTTCGACCGCCTGCTGCAGGAGTCGCCGCTGGAGATCATCCTGGTCAACGCGCGCGGCCAGGGCGAGGTGCCCGACAAGCCCGCCGCGCTGGCCCAGACCTCGCTGGCCGGCGGCGGCGACCTGGACAAGGGCCGCGCCACCAGCCCGCTGCCGCCGTCGTCCTTCACCGCCATCGGCGACTCCGCCGAGGAGGCGCAAAGGCAGATCGAGGCGATGCAGGAGCAGCAGACCCTGCTGCTGGCGCAGATCAAGCGCCAGCTCGCCGCCATGCCGCAGCCCGACCCGCGCCGCACCGGCCAGACCGCCGAGCGGGCGGCACAGGAGGAAAAGCGCCGCCAGTTGCTGGAGCTGCTCGCCCAGATCGAGCGCCGCGTCAACGAGGAGAACGCGCGGCCCAAGCGCCGCTTCGTCAGCCCCGCCACCAAGGAGGCCACCTACGCCGTCTACGTGGACGCGCTGCGCCGCCGCATCGAGGCGCGCGGCACCGAGCGCTTCCCCGAGGCGGGCGGCAAGAAGCTCTACGGCGAGCTGACGATGATCGTGGCGGTCAACCACGACGGCACGCTGCTGGGCACCGAGATCGTCGAGAGCTCCGGCAACAAGGAGCTGGACCGCCGCGCGCAGGCCATCGTCGCCAGCATCGGCAACTTCGGCCGCTTCACCGACGCCATGCGCCGCCAGACCGACCAGTTGCTGATGCCCTCGCGCTTCAAGTTCACGCGCGACCAGACGCTGGAAACGGCCGTCTCCACGCAGCCGCAGAACTGACGAGAACGCCATGGACCGCTACTGCGTGATGGGCAACCCGGTGGAGCACTCGCGCTCGCCGTGGATCCATGCCCGCTTTGCCGAACTGACCGGCCAGCCGATGGACTACGGCCGGCGCCTGGTGCCGCTGGGCGGCTTCGCCGAAGCGGTGGCCGCCTTCCGCGAGGAGGCCGCGGCACAGGGCGGCCGCGCCGGCGGCTGCAACGTCACCGTGCCCTTCAAGTTCGACGCCGCCGCGCTGGCCGACCGCCGCAGCGAGCGCGCCGAGCTGGCCCAGGCGGTGAACACGCTGCGCTTCGAGGCCGACGGCAGCGTGTACGGCGACAACACCGACGGCGTCGGCCTGGTCAACGACATCGAGCGCAACGCCGGCCGGCCGCTGGCGGGCGCCGAGCTGCTGCTGGTCGGCGCCGGCGGCGCCGCGGCCGGCGTGCTCGGCCCGCTGCTGCACGCCGGCGTGCGCCGGCTGGTGGTCGCGAACCGCACGCGGGACAAGGCCGTCGCGCTGGTGCAGCGCCACGCCGCGCCGGCCCGGGCGCAGGGCGTGGTGCTGGAGGCGCAGCCGCTCGACGGCATGTCGGGCCTCGCCCGTTTCGACGTGCTGGTCAACGGCACCGCCGCCAGCCTCGCCGGCGACGCCGTGCCGGTGCCCGCCGGCGTGCTGCGCGAGGGCGCGCTGGCGGTGGACATGATGTACGGCCCCGCCGCCGCCGGCTTCCTGGCCTGGGCGCGCGCGCAGGGCGCCGAGCCACGCGACGGGCTGGGCATGCTGGTGGAGCAGGCGGCCGAGTCCTTCACGCTGTGGCGCGGCGTGGCGCCGCCGGCCGCCGAGGTGCTGGCCGAGCTGCGGCGCATCGTCGATACCAGGGCATGAGAGCGCTGGCGCGTTGGATCAGCTGCCTGATCGTCGCCGGCATCGCGCTGGAGCTGTTCTTCCTCGTGCGCATCGCTGCCATGGCGGCCATCGACCCGCAGTCCACCACCTTCCAGCGCTCCGAGATGTGGCGCATCGCGCTGCGCGACGGCGGCGAGGC
>NZ_JBIQNC010000201.1:0-4360 GCF_044462705.1 Xenophilus sp. | reverse complement strand
CAGCAGTGGGTGCCCTACGAGCGCATCCACGACAACCTCAAGCGCGCCGTCATCGCCAGCGAGGATGCCGCCTTCACCGACCACGAGGGCGTGGAATGGGAGGCCATCGAGCGCGCCCGCCAGCGCAACGCCAAGGCCGAGGAACTGGCCGCCAAGCGCGCCGCCCGCGCCGCCGCGCGCGGCAAGCCAGTGCGCCCGCCGCAACTGCGCGGCGGCTCCACCATCACGCAGCAGCTCGCCAAGAACCTGCTGCTCTCCGGCGAGCGCACGCTGCTGCGCAAGGGCCAGGAACTGGTGCTCGCCTACGCGCTGGAGACCTTCCTCGGCAAGCGCCGCATCCTGGAGATCTACCTCAACAGCGTGGAATGGGGCGACGGCGTCTTCGGCGCCGAGGCGGCGGCGCAGCGCTACTTCCGCAAGAGCGCGGCGCAGCTCACGGCCCGCGAGGCGGCGCGGCTGGCGGTGATGCTGCCCAGCCCGCGCTTCTACGAGCAGCGGCCGAACTCGCCCTACCTCAACGGCCGCAGCGCCACCATCACGGCGCGCATGGGCGCCGTCGAGGTGCCGTGACATGCGCATCCTCGGCATCGACCCCGGCCTGCAGACCACCGGCTTCGGCGTGGTGGACGCGGACGGCGCCGCACTGCGCTACGTGGCCAGCGGCACCATCAGCACCAAGCACCTGGCGCGAGGCGAGCTGCCGGCGCGGCTGAAGGTACTGTTCGACGGCATCGGCGAGCTGGCCGCGCGCTACCGGCCCGACGCGGCGGCGGTGGAGATCGTCTTCGTCAACGTCAACCCGCAGTCCACCCTGCTGCTGGGCCAGGCGCGCGGCGCCTGCCTGACGGCGCTGGTGGCCCACGACCTGGCGGTGGCCGAATACACCGCGCTGCAGATGAAGCAGGCCGTGGCCGGCCACGGCAAGGCGGCCAAGACGCAGGTGCAGGAGATGGTGCGCCGCCTGCTCGACCTGCCCGGCCTGCCCGGCACCGACGCGGCCGACGCGCTGGGCCTGGCCATCACCCATGCCCAGGTGGGCCGCACGCTGGCCCGGCTGGCGCAGGCGACGCCGCTGCAGCGCAGCGCCACCGGCATGTACCGACAAGGAAGAACACGATGAACCCACCGATGAAGCGCCCCGGACCGGTGCGGGCGGCGCTGGCCGCCGCCGCGCTGCTGCTGGTGGCCGGCTGCGGCGCGCCGGCCTCCGCGCCCAATGCCTTCATGCCACCGCTGCGCGCCGAATGCGGCGGCGGCTTCGCGGCGCTGTTCCACGGCATCGAGGCGCAGCCGGACGGCCGCATCAGCACCTTCACCCGCGGCATCGGCCGTGCCGACCCGCCGGCGCTGCTGCGCACCGACCCGGCGCTGGTCGCGCGCTGGAACAAGGCGCTGGACGAGGCGCGCTTCGGCCAGCAGGACGACGCGGGCGGCGGCAACATGAGCTGCGCGCTGGTGCGCGGCGTGGGCGCGTCGGCGCAGACGGTGCGCTGGCGGCAGGACGAGGCGCCGCCGGCGGCCGTCGCCGGCGTGTTCGGCGAGATGATGGCGCTGCGGCCGGCCGTGGAGCGCTGAGGGGATCAGGCGCCCGCCGGGCCTGCCGCGGCGCCCAGGCCGCCGACGCGGCGATGAGCCGCCAGGCACGACAGCACGCTCAGGACCACGCATCCGAGCGCCAGCGTCTCGGCCAGGGTCGGCGCACGGCGCTCCCACATCCATCCGTAGACGAGCGCGAACAGCGTCTCGAACAGGATCATCTGGCCGACGAGGGTCAGCGGCAGCAGGCGGCTCATGCGGTTCCAGCAGGCGTTGCCGAGCATGGACGCCAGCACGGCCACCGCGACGGACACCGCGGCGAAGCGCGTCCACTCGGCCGCGCCCTGGCCCGTGCTCTCCAGCGCGAACGCCAGCGGGATCAGCACGAGGCTCTGCGCCCCCGTCACGAGCCCGGTCAGCAGGTTCCAGTCGTGCGCCGACACCTCGTGCAGGCGCGCCAGGCAGCGCGCGTTGCCCACCGCGAAGGCGGTCCATGAGACCAGCGCGCCGACGGCGCACGCCAGCGCCACCGCCTGCCGGCCCGGCGACCCCGCCGCCGGCGCCACGAGCGCCTGCCAGCCGATGCACAGGGCGCCCAGCGCGCACAGGGACAGGGAAGGCAGCAGGCGGCCGAGGGGAACGGCGCCCCGGTCACGGCTGCCGATGACGGTGACGGCCACCGGCAGGAAGCCGATCACCAGCGAGGTCATCGCGATCCCGCCCATCTGCACGGCCGCGGACAGCAGGATGTAGTAGAGCGTGTTGCCGGCCAGCGCCAGCCAGAACAGGTTGACCCACTGGCGCCGCGACACGAAGCCGCGGATCGCGCGCCACCGAGGCGCGATCAGCACCGCGGCGATGAGTCCGTAGAAGGCGTAGCGCCCTGCGCTCAGCTGAAGCGGACCGAAGCCCCGCACCAGCTCGGGAGCGAGAAAGACGAGGCCCCACAAGGCCCCCGCACCCGCCCCGTAGGCGATGCCGGCGGCCGCCCTCGTGGGCGCGGCGGTCATGGGCATGGCGGGGTCCGGGGTCATCGATGAATCTTATTCTCGACGTCGCGCTGAATTGGCTCGAAACTCGGACCTCCAACGCAAAAATCACTCGCACATGCCCGGCAAGCGCGCGTCGCCACCGTTCGTTCTCGACAGGTATGACAGGGCCATCCTGCGCCTGGTGCAGCAGGACAACAAGACGCCGCAGCGCGTCATCGCCGAGGCGGTGGCGCTGTCCACCGCGGCCATCCAACGCAGGATCGCCGCCATGGAGGCGGCCGGCGTCATCGTGGCGAATGTCGCGCTGGTCGACCCCGAAGCCCTCTCCGCCACCATCACCTCCATCGTCGAGGTGCACCTGCACGACGAGCGCGCCGCGACCGTCGACGCCGCCAAGGCCCTGTTCCGTGGCACGCCGGAAGTGCAGCAGTGCTACTACGTGACGGGCGGCACGAGCTTCGTGCTGGTCATCGTCGCCTCGGACATGCGCACCTACGAGCGCCTGACCCGGCGCCTGTTCGCCGAGAACGAGGCCGTCAAGAGCTACCGCAGCCTCGTCGCGCTGGACCGCGTGAAGACCGGGGCGGCGGTGACCGTTCCGGAGGAGCGGCCCTCACCTCCGGATCAGTTCACCACGTAGCGCAGCGGCCCCAGCCGCGCCCGCAGCGCCTTCACCTCCTCGCGCACCTGCGCCCCCTCGCCGGCCAGCGCGCGGGCGATCCAGCCGGCCAGCATCGGCATGTCCTGCGGGCCCAGGCCCAGGCGCACGATCTCGGGCACACCCAGGCGCAGGCCGTTGACGTCGCCCTCCACCGGCGCCACCGGCAGGCCGATGCCGCAGGCGAGCAGGCCGCCTTCGGCCAGCGTCCTGGCGGCCCGCTGGCCGCCGCCCCAGCGGGCGGCCTCCAGCGCGAGCTGGTGCGACTGCGTGAAGCCGCGCGAGCGCGCGAACACCGGCAGGCCCAGCGCGTCGAGCGCCGCGGCCAGCGCCTGCGCCGTCTCGCGCATGGCGGCGCCGTAGGCCCGGCCGTGCACCTTCCAGTCCAGCAGCGAACGGGCCAGCGCGGCCACGCGGCCGGCGTCGAAGTTCGCCGTGAGGCCGGGGTAGGCGATGGCGTCGATGCGCTCCATCAGCGCCGCGTCGTTCGAGACGACCAGCCCGCCGGCCGGGCCGCCCAGGCTCTTGTAGGTGCTCATGGTGATGACGTCGGCACCCTCGGCCAGCGGGTCCGGCCAGGCGCGGCCGGCCACCATGCCCGACAGGTGCGCCGCGTCGAACATCAGCCGCGCGCCCACGGCGTCGGCGATCCCGCGCAGGGCCGCCACCGGATGCGGGAACAGGTTCAGGCTGCCGCCGATGGTGACCAGGCGCGGCCGCACCTCCAGGGCCAGCGCGCGCAGCGCGTCCACGTCCACGGTGTAGCCGTCCGCCTGCACCGGCGCGGGCACGGTGTTCAGGCCGTACAGGCCCGCCGCGCCCGCGGCGTGGTGCGTCACGTGGCCGCCGATGCTCGGCGGCGGCGCGATGATCGTGTCGCCCGGCCGGCAGGTGGCCATGAAGACGTACAGATTGGCCAGCGCGCCCGAGGCCACGCGCACCTCGGCGAAGCGCGCGCCGAAGACCTCGGCCGCCAGTTCGGCGGCGACGACCTCGATGCGCTCGATGGCCTCCAGGCCCATCTCGTACTTGTCGCCGGGATAACCCAACGATGCACGCGAGCCCAGGCCGCAGGCCAGCAGGCGCTCGGCCGCCGGGTTCATCACGTTGGTGGCGGGGTTGAGGTTCAACCCCTCGGTGTCGTGCAGGCGGTGGTTCTCGGCGACGAGCCGGT
>NZ_JBIQNC010000200.1:0-8500 GCF_044462705.1 Xenophilus sp. | reverse complement strand
GCGTCTGCAGGTCGAAGGGCATGTCGCCGATCTCGTCGAGGAACAGCGTGCCGCCCTCGGCCTGCTCGAAGCGGCCGCGCCGCATGGTCTGCGCGCCGGTGAAGGCGCCGCGCTCGTGGCCGAACAGCTCGGACTCCAGCAGGTCCTTCGGGATGGCGGCGGTGTTGATGGCGATGAAGGGGCCGCTGGCGCGCGGCGAATGCTTGTGCAGCGCGCGCGCCACCAGCTCCTTGCCCGAGCCCGACTCGCCGGTGATGAGCACCGTGACGTTGCTCTGCGACAGCCGGCCGATGGCCCGGAACACGTCCTGCATCGCCGGCGCCTGGCCCAGCATCTCGGGCGCGGCCTGCATGCGCTCCTCGGCCACCTCCTCGCGCTGGCTCTCGTCCACCGCTCGGCGGATCAGTTCGACCGCGCGCGGCAGGTCGAACGGCTTGGGCAGGTATTCGAAGGCGCCGCCCTGGAAGGCCGACACGGCACTGTCCAGGTCGGAGAAGGCGGTCATGATGATGACCGGCAGGCCGGGGTGCTTCTGCTTGATCTTGTCCAGCAGGTCCAGGCCGGAGCCGCCGGGCATGCGGATGTCGCTGACGAGCACCTGCGGGCCCTGCATCTCGTCGTCGTTGGCGGCTTCCAGGGCGGCCAGCACCTCGCGCGTGTTGGTGAAGCTGCGCGTGGGCAGGTCTTCACGCAGGAGAGCCTTCTCGAGCACGAAGCGTATCGATTGGTCGTCGTCCACTATCCAGATCGGCTTCATGCAGTTCCTGTCGTCCTTCCTGCTAAGGCAGTGGTATCACTATCTTGAAATCGGTCCGGCCGGGCTGGCTGTCGCACTCGATCACGCCATGGTGCTGTTGAACGAAAGTCTGCGCCAGCGTCAGCCCGAGCCCGGTGCCGCTCTCCCGTCCCGACACCAGCGGATAGAAGATGCGGTCCTTGAGGTCGTCCGGCACGCCCGGCCCGTTGTCGATGACATGCAATTCCAGTGCCAGTCGCCACCACTGCTTGTTGAGGATCACCTTGCGCACGACGCGCGTGCGGAAGGTGATCTTCGCGTCACCCGCCTCGCGCCGCTCGGCCAGCGCCTGCGCGGCGTTGTGGGCGATGTTCAACGTCGCCTGGATGAGCTGCTCGCGGTCGCCGCGGAACTCGGGGATCGAGGGGTCGAAGTCGCGCTCGATCTCCAGGTCGTGCGGGAACTCCGCCAGCAGCACCGAGCGTACGCGCTCGATCACCTCGTGGATGTTCACGTCGCCCACCACGTGCGGGCGGCGGTGCGGCGCGAGCAGGCGGTCCACCAGCGTCTGCAGCCGGTCGGCCTCGTGGATGATGACCTGGGTGTACTCGATCAGGTCGCGAGCCTGCACCTCCATCTGCAGCAGTTGCGCCGCGCCGCGGATGCCGCCCAGCGGGTTCTTGATCTCGTGGGCCAGGTTGCGGATCAGTTCCTTGTTGGCCTGCGCCAGGCCCAGCAGGCGCTCCTCGCGATCGTGGCGCACCTGCTGCTCCTGCGGCGACATCTCGATCAGGATCTCGCCCTTGCGGTCGGTCTGCGCCAGCGTCACCTGCACCGGCAGCGGCTCCTGGGCGCCGCGGCGCAGGAAGGCCTCGTAGCGCAGCGTCGCGAAATCGTTGTCGCGCACGCCCTCGATGGCAGTGGTGAGCACGCCGGGCTCCAGGAAGCACGCGCCGAAGGGGCTGCCCTCCAGCGTCCGGCGCGAGGTGCCCATCGCGTCCTCGAGCGCCGAGTTGGCGAACAGCAGCCGGCCGTCGGCCCGGACCACCGCCACCAGCGTCGCCAGCAGGTCGAAGGGCTGGAAACGCCGGGCCGGCGCGGCCGGCTTGCCGAAGGCCATCAGCGCCCGGCCGGCAGACGGCTCAGTTCACGCTGCAGGCCGGCGATGTCGCTCTCGTTGCGCTCGATCTGCGCCTTCATCTCGGCCACGCGGTCCAGGTACTTCTGGTAGTTCTTCTCGTTGCCCTGGCGCTCGGGCTCGCCGTTGTTGTATTCCTTGAGCAGCTCCGCCTGGCGCGACTGGGCCTTCTTCAGTTCGGACTCCAGCACGGCGCGCGCGTCGCTGTCGCGCTGGCGCTGCTCGGTGCTGTCGACCTTCGGGCTGCCGGCCGGGGACGAGCCCCCGGCGCGCGAACCGCCGCCCGAGGACGATGCCGAGGCGGCCGGGCGCGTGCCCTGCACGATGGTGACGTTGCCGCCCTCGACCAGCTTGCAGCCGCGGCGCTGCGCCTCGGCGGTGTTGTTGGTGTATTCGTTGCCGCAGCGCCAGACACGGTCCTGCGCCTGGACTGCCGTGCCGGCCAGCGCGGTGGCGATGAGCAGTGCGGTGAGGGAAAAGATCTTCATGTTCCGGGGCCAGTGAAGCGGAAGGGAGACTTGCATTTTCTTGCAATTCGAGGGAGCACCGGTCCGGCGGTTCCCCCTGAAAAGGAAAAAGGACGGCCGAAGCCGTCCTTTTGCCACACCAGCCCTGCGCGCGGCGGGCCGGCCCTGGGGCGCTTACAGCGAGTAGTACATGTCGAACTCGACCGGGTGCGGCGCCATGCGGAAGCGCGTCACCTCCTGCATCTTCAGCTCGATGTAGGCGTCGATGAAGGCATCGGTGAACACGCCGCCCTTGGTCAGGAAGCCGCGGCCCTTGTCCAGGTACTCCAGCGCCTGGTCCAGGCTGTGGCAGACGGTGGGCACCAGCGCGTCCTCTTCCGGCGGCAGGTGGTACAGGTCCTTCGTGGCCGCTTCGCCCGGGTGGATCTTGTTCTCGATGCCGTCCAGGCCGGCCATCAGCAGGGCCGAGAAGCACAGGTAGGGGTTGGCCAGCGGATCGGGGAAGCGGGCTTCGATGCGGCGCGCCTTCGGGTTGCTGACGAAGGGGATGCGGATCGAGGCCGAGCGGTTCTTGGCCGAGTAGGCCAGCTTCACCGGCGCCTCGAAGCCCGGCACCAGGCGCTTGTAGCTGTTGGTGCCCGGGTTGGTGATGGCGTTGAGCGCGCGGGCGTGCTTGATGATGCCGCCGATGTAGTACAGGGCCGTGTCCGACAGGCCCGCGTAGCCGTCGCCGGCGAACAGGTTCTTGCCGTCCTTCCAGATCGACTGGTGCACGTGCATGCCGGAGCCGTTGTCGCCCTGGATCGGCTTGGGCATGAAGGTGGCCGTCTTGCCGTAGGCGTGGCAGACGTTCCAGATCACGTACTTGAGCTTCTGCGTCCAGTCGGCGCGCTCGACCAGCGTGCTGAACTTGGTGCCGATCTCGTTCTGGCCGGCGCCCGCCACCTCGTGGTGGAACACCTCGACCGGGATGCCCAGCGATTCGAGCACCAGCGAGATCTCGGCGCGGATGTCCTGGCTGCTGTCGACCGGGGGCACGGGGAAGTAGCCGCCCTTGACGGTCGGGCGGTGGCCGCTGTTGCCGCTCTCGTACTTCTTGCCGGTGTTCCAGGGGGCCTCGTCGACGTCGATCTTGACGAAGCTGCCCGACATGTCGCTGGCCCAGCGCACGTCGTCGAAGATGAAGAACTCGGGCTCGGGGCCGAAGAAGGCGGTATCGCCCAGGCCCGAGGCCTTGAGGTACGCCTCTGCCTTCTTGGCGATGGAGCGCGGGTCGCGGTCGTAGGGCTTGCCGTCGGCCGGCTCCAGCACGTCGCAGGTCAGGTTGAGGGTGGTTTCCTCGAAGAAGGGGTCGATGACCGCCGTGTTCGGGTCGGGCATCAGCAGCATGTCGGAGGCCTCGATGCCCTTCCAGCCGGCGATGGAGGAACCGTCGAACGCGTGGCCGGCCTGGAACTTGTCCTCGTCGAAGTGCGACACCGGCACCGTGACGTGCTGCTCCTTGCCGCGGGTGTCGGTGAATCGGAAGTCGACGAACTTGACCTCGTTTTCCTTGACGAGTTTCATGACGTCGGCGACGGTCTTGGCCATCAGGTTTCTCCTGGAAGGGATGGTGGGTTGAGTGAAGGACAGCGGCAGGGATGCAGTTTCTGTGCCATTGCGGGGCGCCGTCAGGCCCGCCGGCGGGGCGCCGGAGCGCAGGCGCGGGGCCGCAAACGCACCAATTGTGTGCTCAATTCGTCATCGCACCAATTCGGGGCCGATGCGCGCACCAAAACCGTCCAGGCCGGTGCGAAGCTGCGCGTAAGCCGCATCGAGGCGGGCCGCGTCGCCCTTGACGCCCAGTTCGATGTGGCGCCCGTATTGCGGGTGGTCGACGCTGGGCAGGCTGAACACCTTGACGCCCGGGTGGTCGCGCTCCACCGCCTCCATCAGCGGCGTGAGGCTGGCCTCCATGGCGCCGAAGACGATCACGGAGCGCTCGCTCACGCCCGCCGGCCGGGCCAGGTGCGCGTAGCGGGTGTCCAGCACCCACTCGATCATCGGCCAGGCCATGACCGGGAAGCCGGGCAGGAAGTGCACGTGGCCCACGCTGAAGCCCGGGATCTTGTTGTACGGGTTGGGGATGATGGAGGCACCGGCCGGGAAGACGCCCATGTTCAGCCGGTGGACGTTGTCCGGCCGGTCCGGCTCGTAGGGCACGCCCTGCTCGCGGGCGGTGTCCTGCATGCGCTCGCGGATCAGCGCCTCGGCCTCGGGGTGCAGCGCCAGCGGCACGCCGAGGGCGGCGGCGGCGCACTGGCGGGTGTGGTCGTCGGGCGTGGCGCCGATGCCGCCGGTGGAGAAGACGACGTCGCCGCCGGCGAAGGCGCGCTTCAGCACGGCGGCGATGCGCGCCGGATCGTCGCCCACGTACTCCGCCCAGGCCAGCGCGAGGCCGCGGGCGCCGAGCAGCTCGATCACCTTGGACAGGTGCTTGTCGGCGCGCTTGCCCGAGAGGATCTCGTCGCCGACGATGATCAGGCCGAAGGCCGGAGATGCGGTCATGGCGCGCCCTCCTGCGGCGGCGGCAGGGCCGCTGCCTCGGCGTCGGCTGCCGTCGCCGCCAGCCCCGCGCGCTGCGCGCGCAGCCGGGCCAGCGCGTCCAGCCCGTAGTGGGCGAACCACAGGGCGGAGAAGGCGAACACCAGCGTGTAGATCCAGATCGCCAGCGGCACCAGCAGGAAGAAGGCGGCGGCGAACAGCAGGCCGGAGGCCCACACGATGCTCGGCGCCGCGCCCAGCAGCCCGCACAGCACGCCGATGCCCAGCAGCGGCCAGCGGTGCGTGCGCAGCAGGGTCTCGCGCTCCTCGCCGCTGGCGTGCTCGGCCAGGGCGTCGTAGCTCATCACGCGGGCCGTGAGCCAGCCCCAGATCAGGGGAGGAAGCACCAGCACCAGCGGCGGCACCAGCCACAGCGGCATCGACACCACCAGCGCCACCACCGCCACCAGCGTCAGGCCGATGGAGCGCAGCACGCTGCCGATGAAGGAGGCGCCGTGCCGCTGCTCCAGCGCCGGGAAGCGCCGCTCGCCCACCAGCCGGGTCAGTGCCGGCGCCATGAAGGCGGCCACCACGACCAGGCACACCAGCACCAGCATCGGCGTGACCGCCAGCACCACCACCAGCGGCGCCAGGACGTTGCGCACGTCGCCGCTGAACAGGCCCTGCAGCCAGCCCCAGAAGCTGGCCAGCAGGGGCCAGGCGTCGAGGGCATCGCGGGTCCAGGCGACGGCGGCGTCCCAGTACAGCCAGGCCAGGCCCAGCGCGAGGGCGGCCATCAGCGCCAGCGGCAGCAGCGACAGGACGATGACGCGGGGGTGCAGGCAGTAGGCGACGGCACGCCAGAAGGAGTCGAGCAGCAGGCGCATCGGGTCGAGCATACCTGCCACGGACTCAGGCCCGCCCGGCCAGCCGCTTCAGTCCCAGCCACTGCTGCGCCCAGAAGCCGCGGCCGTAGTCGCGCACGCGGCCCTGTTCGTCGGGCTCGACTTGGTCGCGGATGCCGGTGGGCTCGTAGCGGGCGGAGAAGTCGGCGCTGCGAAAGAGCATGTCCCACCAGGGCAGCAGCACGCCGAAGTTGCAGCCGCCGAGAACTGTGGCCCCCACGCTCCCCGCTGCGCGTGGTTCGCTGCCCCCCGAGGGGGCTGCCGCGCCTTGGGGCGGCCCGGCGGCGCGGCGCGGCCCGGGCGACTCGTGGCCGATGCCGATGGCATGGTGCCGGCGATGGAAGCGCGGGCTGATCCACAGCCGCTCGCCCAACCGGCCGAAGGCCAGGCGCAGGTTCGCATGCTGCAGGCTCTGCGACAGCTGCATCACGGCGACGGCCGCGACGAACTGCCCCGGCGCCACGCCGATGAGCTGCGCCGCCGCGACGATGATGGCGTCGTGGATCAGGTCGTCCAGCAGGTGGTTGCGGTCGTCGCTCCACATCGTCATCTGCCGCTGCGAGTGGTGCAGCGCATGCAGGCGCCACCACCACGCGAAGCGGTGCTGGCCGCGGTGGATGAGGTATTCGACGAAGTCCAGCACCACCAGGTAGAGCGCGAACGCGACCCAGGGGATGTCGGTGACGCCAGGCCAGAGCTCGTCCAGGTGCAACGTGCCCCAGCCGTTGCCGCGCAGCCAGCCGAGCACGGCGTCGAACAACGGCGTGACGAGGAAGAACAGCGCCAGCCGGAACAACCCCAGCCGGTGCACGAGCGTGTAGATCACGTCCACCCGCACCGCCTGCCGGTCGCGCACCGGCTCCACCGGGCGCCAGCGCTCCAGCGGGCCGATCACCGCCAGCAACACGACGATCTGGACCAGGCCCACCAGCAGCCAGCCGGTGGCGTCGAAGGCGTCCTCCGCCCAGCCGCCCAGGCCGGCGGCATAGACCAGCGGCTGCACCACCGCCTCGAACAGCCACTGCTGCGCAAGGTCGAACGCGTCGCTCAGCCACTCCATGACGGCGCTCAGGGGTGCGCGGCGATCCAGGCCGCGTAGTCGGGATGCTCGCGCAGCGTGCGGAAGCAGAAGCCGCGCTCCTTCAGCCCCACGATCAGCGGCTCCAGGTCGGCCGGCGCCCATGGGTCCTGCCGCGACCAGATGCCCAGGTGCGCCAGCAGGATGTCGCCGGGCCGGATGCGTTCCAGCGCCTGCGCCAGCAGCTGGTCGTTGGGGTACTTGTCGCTGGGCAGCTCGTCGCCCAGGAAGCCGGCCGGCGACCACCCGACATGGGCAAAGCCGCACTGGCGGGCAGCCGCCAGCAGCTTCGGCGAGGTCTTGCCGCCCGGCGCGCGGAAGAGCGGCAGCGGCTTCCTGCCCGTGATGTGCTCCAGCCGGTCGGCCGCCTTGGCGATGCTCTCGCAGTACTGGGCCGCGCTCCAGGTGAAGGTGCGGCCGGCGAAGGCGCCTGCCGAGGGCCGGATGCGGAAGCGCGGCGTGAACGTGGCCCCCACGCTCCCCGCTGCGCGTGGTTCGCTGCCCCCCGAGGGGGCGCTCGCCGCCTTGGGGCGGCCCGGCGGCGGCTCGATGCCTTTCTCGTCGCCGCGCCAGTAGGCATGGTCATAGGTGTGGGAGGCGAACTCGTGCCCTTCGGCCGCCCTCGCCTTCCACCACGGCGCCCAGCGGTTGTCCAGGCTGTCGCCGCCGTCCTGCGTGCGCTCGGCGGCGGCGAAGAAGGTCACGCGCACCTGCTGACGCCGCAGCACCTCGGCCACCAGCGGCGCGATGCCCATGTGCCCGGTGTCGAAGGTCAGGTAGACCGGCTTGTCGCAGCCGCCGCCCTGCACACCGGCGCCCGCGGGCAGCGCCGCCGCCACGCACAGCGCCACGGCCGCCAGCAGGCGGGGGAGGTCAGCGGCGGCGGGCATGATCAAGCGTCCACACGCCATGAGGCGAGCGGCCGACGCCGATGGTGCGCGAGACCTTGCCGGCGCTCAGGTCCACCACGCTGAGCTTCTTGGCCCAGCGCGAGGTGACGTACAGCGTCTTGCCGTCGGCCGAGACGTCCATGCAGTCCGGCCCACCCGGCACCGGGTAGGTGGCGCTGACGGTGAGCGTCGCGATGTCGATGCGGCTGATGCTGTTGGCCACCCGGTTGCTGACGAAGACCGACTTGCCGTCGCCCGCGCTGCGGAAGGCGTGGGCGCCCTTGCCGGTCGGGATCTTGCCGATCAGCTTCGGCTCCTTGCCCGCCACGTCGAAGACCTGCACGCCGTCGCTGCCCGTCAGGCCCACCAGCAGCGTGCGGTCGCCGTGGATGCCGTAGATGTCCGCCGGCATCGGGCCGGTGGGCGTGCGCCAGCGGATCGTCTGGGTCGGCAGGTCGACGGCGATCAGCTCGTCGCTGTCCTGCATGGTCACGTAGGCCACGGTGCTGCTGCGGTCGATCCAGATGTGGCTGGGCGTCTTGCCGGTGGCGATGCGGCGGGCCAGCTGCAGGTTGGTGCCGTCCCAGCGATAGACGTCGACATGGTTCAACCGGTTGGCCGCCGTCACGAACCACTTCATGTCGGGCGAGAACTGCAGCTGGTACGGATCGATGATGCCGTAGAGGGTGCGCTGGACGCCGCCGGTGCGCGGGTCGAAGAAGGTGAGCGAGTCGCCGGCGGAGTTGGCGACGATGACGGAGCG
>NZ_JBIQNC010000199.1:0-8539 GCF_044462705.1 Xenophilus sp. | reverse complement strand
GGCTCGATGTGGGATTCGACTATGCATTGCGCTTGACGAGCAAGACGGTTGCTCAATCGGCGGCATGCAGGCCGACGAGGTTGCCGTCCGGGTCCTCGACATGGGCGAAATAGCCGATGCCGGGGGCGATCAGCGTGCGCGGCGTCACCACGCGGCCGCCGGCCGCCTGTGCGCGCGCGAGGGCGGCGTCGACGCTGGGTGCGCAATCCAGGTAGACCAGCGTGCCGCCGGCCGCGGGGCGGGGCTGGCCGGGCCGCAGCACCAGGCAGCCGCCGGCGCCGGGCTTCTCGTGGGCGAACACGGCCATGGTGTCGCCGCCCAGGTCCTCGGTGCCGAGCATCGCGCGGTCGAGCATCGCTTCGTAGAAGCGCTGCGAGCGCGCGAGGTCGGCGACAGGGATTTCGAACCAGGTGTTGGCGCTGTGCATGAAAGGCTCCTTGAACGTGTTGAGGAGCTTCGATGCTGCGCCGGGCCTCCTGACAGCGTCTTGTCAGGAGGCTGGCACCGGCAGGGTGGCTGCCCTACAGCACGTCGCTGGCGAAGTCCGCCAGCCGCGAGCGCTCGCCGCGCGCCAGCGTGATGTGGCCGCTGTGCGGCCAGCCCTTGAAGCGATCCACCGCGAAGGTCAGGCCCGAGGAGCCTTCGGTGAGGTAGGGCGTGTCGATCTGCGCCAGGTTGCCCATGCAGATGATCTTGGTGCCCGGGCCCGCGCGCGTGACCAGCGTCTTCATCTGCTTGGGCGTGAGGTTCTGTGCCTCGTCGATGATCACGTACTTGTTCAGGAAAGTGCGCCCGCGCATGAAGTTCATGCTCTTGATCTTGATCTTCGAGCGGATGAGTTCGTTGGTCGCGGCGCGGCCCCATTCGCCTGCGCCCGAGTTGTCGCCCTTGGCGAGGAACTCCAGGTTGTCGTCCAGCGCGCCCATCCACGGGCCCATCTTCTCCTCCTCGGTGCCGGGCAGGAAGCCGATGTCCTCGCCCACGCTCACCGTGGCGCGGGTCATGATGATCTCGGTGTAGCGGCGGTCGTCCAGCACCTGCGTCAGGCCCGAGGCCAGCGCCATCAGTGTCTTGCCGGTGCCGGCCGTGCCGGCCAGCGTCACGAAGTCGACCTCCGGGTCCATGAGCAGGTTCATGGCGAAGTTCTGCTCGCGGTTGCGGGTGGTCACGCCCCACACGGCGTTCTTGCCGGAGGCGTAGTCCTTCAGCGTGCGCAGCACCGCCGTCTTGTCGCGGATCTCGGTCACGCGAGCGTACATGCTCGGCTCGCCCGGCGCTTCGAAGTAGACGAACTGGTTGATGTAGAGGCTGGGCACCAGCGGCCCGGTGATGCGGTAGAAGGTGCTGCTGCCGGACTGCCAGCTCTCCACCGTCTTGCTCTGGCGCGTCCAGAAGTCCGCCGGCAGCGCCAGCGAACCCGAGTACAGCAGGTCGCCGTCCTCCAGCGCCTTGTCGTTCTGGTAGTCGTCGGCGGCCAGGCCCAGGGCGCGTGCCTTCACGCGCATGTTGATGTCCTTGGACACCAGCACCACCTCGCGCCGCTCGGCGCCGCTGCGCTCCTTTTCGTAGCGCGTGCGCAGCGCCTGCACCACGCCCAGGATCTGGTTGTCGGCCTTGCCCTGGGGCAGGCTCATGGGCAACTGGTACTGCAGCGGCTCGGTCTGGAAGAGCAGCCTGCCGCCGGCCTCCTTGTGGCCGGTGGAGTCGAGCTTGAGCCCCTTGCCGATGTCCGCGCCCTGCGCGCCGGCCAGCGCGTCCAGCGTGCGGCTGGCCTGGCGGCCGTTGCGGGCCACCTCGGTCGTGCCCTTCTTGTGGCCGTCCAGTTCCTCCAGCACGATCATCGGCAGGTAGATGTCGTGCTCCTCGAAGCGGAAGAGGCAGGTCGGGTCGTGCAGCAGTACGTTGGTGTCGAGCACGAAGAGCCGGGCCGGGCCATTGGCCTTGGCGCGGCGCGTGCGGGACGACGGCGCCTGCCCGGGCGTGGCGGCAGGCTGCGCGGGAACTGCCGGCTGGGGCTCGGTGGCCGGGCTGCGGGCTACCGCGGGACTGGCCGCGCCGCCGCCCTCGCGCCGGTCATCGAACAGCGCCAGCGGCTGATGGCTCCGGGCCGGGGTGTCCTCCGCGTGGCGCTCGGCCGCGTTTCGTCGGCTGCCCTTGGCGGCGGAACGCGCCGGCGCATCCATGGCGTCGGGCGAGAGCAGGGCGGCACGGCGGGTGGGGGCGGGAGGCAGGGGCATGGAGGACGGAACTCGTGGATTCAGGATGCACCGCAAGGGTGCGCAGTCCGAAAAACAAAAAAGCCGCCTGGAGACCAGAGCGGCTTCTTCGGGAGGATGCTGTCGCGGAAGTCAACGGCATGCGGCCCATTATGCACAGGCCGCGTGACCTGTCTGCCCTGCCGTTGCCCGCCGCCAACGACGACGTCAGGCGGCCTTCTTCAGCGCCTTCACTTCCTTGAGGACCTCGTCGACGTGGCCCGGTACCTTCAGGCCGCGCCACTCGGCCTTGAGGATGCCGTCGGGGCCGATCAGGAAGGTGCTGCGCTCGATGCCCTTGACCTTCTTGCCGTACATGATCTTGTTCTTGACCACGCCGAACATGTGGCACATCTTCTCTTCGGTGTCGGCGATCAGTTCGAAGGGCAGTTCCAGCTTGGCCTTGAATTCGTCGTGCGACTTCATGTTGTCGCGCGAGACGCCGAACACCGCGGCGCCGGCCTTGACGAAGTCCTTGTAGTGGTCGCGGAACTGCATCGCCTCGGTGGTGCAGCCGGGGGTGTTGTCCTTGGGATAGAAGTACAGGACCACGATCTGGCCGAGATGGGAGGTGTTCGAGACCTTGACGCCGCCGGTCGCGCTGGCTTCGAATTCGGGAATGGGTTTGTTGACTACGATCGCCATGAAACTTGTTTTCTCCGCGTGAGTTCCCGAGATAGAACGCGAAACCACCCCGCTGCACGAGGCATGCAAGGCGCAAGGTAGTCCGGTCTGCAACCCGCTATTTTACCCCGAAACAGCTCTCACTCGCCATTCGAGGGGCGTTCGATGAGGAGCGCCGCCACGACGTGGCGGCCTTCGCCGGCCAGGATGTTGTAGGTGCGGCAGGCCGCCGCGGTGTCCATCGTCTCGACGCCGGTGCGCTGTGCGATCAGGGGCGCGATCCAGGCGGGGCGGGGGAAGCGGATGCGCTCGCCGCTGCCGAAGATGACGACTTCCGCGCCCAGCGCCGCGAGTTGCGCGAAGTGCTCGGCGCCGAGGTCCTCGAAGCGCTCGCAGGCCCACGGCAGGCGCTCGTCGCGCGAACCGAGCACCACGCTGGCCTCGACGCGCTCGCCGTTGATGGCCACCCAGCCCGGCCCGTGTGCGGTGACGGTCTGCACGTCGGGGCGGTCGGGCTGGAGCTTCATGGGAAGAGGGGGAAAGGCGGGCGCAGCGGCGGCACGCACCCGTTGAACTGTGCTCCAATTGTAGGTTTTCCCTGTTGACTGGCCCCTCGGAGGGACTTTGAAACCACTGAAGAAATCGGCCAAGCTGGCCAACGTGCTGTACGACGTGCGCGGTCCCATCGTGGACGCGGCGCGGCAGATGGAGGACGAGGGCCAGAAGATCATCAAGCTGAACATCGGCAACATGGCGCCGTTCGGCTTCGATCCGCCGGAGGAGATCCAGCAGGACATGATCCGCAACCTGCCGGATTCGGCGGGCTATTCGGACAGCAAGGGCATCTTCGCGGCGCGCAAGGCGGTGATGCACTACACCCAGCAGTTGGGCATCGAGGGCGTCACCCTGGAGGACATCTACCTGGGCAACGGCGCCAGCGAGCTGATCGGGATGGCCGTCAACGCGCTGATCAACGACGGCGACGAGCTGCTGGTGCCCATGCCCGACTACCCGCTGTGGACGGCGGTGACCTCGCTGTCGGGCGGCACCCCGGTGCACTACCGCTGCGATGAGGACAGCGGCTGGCTGCCCGACCTGGACGACATGCGCGCCAAGATCACGCCGCGCACCCGCGGCATCGTGGTCATCAACCCGAACAACCCGACCGGCGTGCTCTACCCCGACGACGTCCTCAAGGGCATCGTGGCGCTGGCGCGCGAGCACGGCCTGGTGCTGCTGGTGGATGAGGTGTACGACAAGGTGCTGTACGACGGGGTGAAGTTCACCGCGATGGGCAGCCTGTCGACCGACGTGCTGACGCTGACCTTCAACTCGCTGTCCAAGGCCTACCGCTCCTGCGGCTACCGGGCGGGCTGGATGGTGGTGTCGGGCCCGAAGGCCGACGCCGGCGACTACGTCGAGGGCCTGAACATGCTGGCCAACCTCAAGCTCGGCTCCAACGTGCCGGGCCAGTGGGCGATCCAGACGGCGCTCGGCGGCTACCAGAGCATCCACGACCTGGTGAAGGAGGGCGGGCGCCTGCGCCGCCAGCGCGACCTGGCCTACGAGCTGATCACGGCCATCCCGGGCGTCACCTGCGTGAAGCCGCAGGCGGCGCTGTACATGTTCCCGAAGCTGGACCCGAAGGTCTATCCCATCGAGGACGACCGCCAGTTCTTCATGCAGGTGCTGCGCGAGACGCGCGTGATGCTGGTGCAGGGCTCGGGCTTCAACTATCCCGACAACCAGCACTTCCGCATCGTCTTCCTGCCGCACGAGGAGGACCTGCGCGAGGCGATCAACCGCATCGCGCGCTTCCTCGAGCGCTACCGCACGCGCTTCGCCTGAGTTTTCCTGCGGGCGCGGCCCATGCGCCCTGTTTCCCTGACTGAAAAGACTGCATCCATGAAACCCATCCAGGTCGGCCTTCTGGGCATCGGCACCGTCGGCGGCGGCACCTTCAAGGTGCTGCAGCGCAACCAGGAAGAGATCAAGCGCCGCGCCGGCCGCGGCATCGAGATCACCATGGTGGCCGACCTGGACACGGCGCGCGCGCAGGCTGTGGCGGGCGTGGGCGTGAAGGTGGTGGGCGACGCACGCGAGGTCATCGCCAACCCGGACATCGACATCGTCATCGAACTGATCGGCGGCTACGGCGTGGCCCGGACGCTGGTGCTCGAGGCCATCGCCGCCGGCAAGCACGTCGTCACGGCCAACAAGGCGCTGCTGGCGGTGCACGGCACCGAGATCTTCGCCGCCGCGCATGCCAGGGGCGTGATGGTCGCCTTCGAGGCCGCCGTGGCCGGCGGCATCCCGATCATCAAGGCGCTGCGCGAGGGCCTGACGGCCAACCGCATCCAGTGGATCGCCGGCATCATCAACGGCACCACCAACTTCATCCTCTCGGAGATGCGCGACAAGGGGCTGGACTTCGACGTCGTGCTCAAGGAGGCGCAGCGCCTGGGCTACGCCGAGGCCGATCCGACCTTCGACATCGAGGGCGTGGACGCGGCGCACAAGGCCACGATCATGAGCGCCATCGCCTTCGGCATCCCGGTGCAGTTCGACAAGGCGCACGTCGAGGGCATCACCAGGCTGGCCTCGCAGGACATCCGCTATGCCGAGCAGCTCGGCTACCGCATCAAGCTGCTGGGCATCACCAAGCGCGTGCCCAAGGGCATCGAGCTGCGCGTGCACCCGGCGCTGGTGCCGGCCAAGCGGCTGCTGGCCAACGTGGAGGGCGCGATGAACGCGGTCGTCGTGCACGGCGACGCGGTGGGCACCACGCTCTACTACGGCAAGGGCGCGGGCAGCGAACCCACCGCCAGCGCGGTGATCGCCGACCTGGTGGACATCGCGCGCCTGCACACCGCCGACGCGGCGCACCGCGTGCCGCACCTGGCCTTCCAGGCCGACGCCATGAGCGACACGCCCGTGCTGCCGATGAGCGAGGTGGTGACCAGCTACTACCTGCGCCTGCGCGTGGCCGACGAGGCAGGCGTGCTGGCGCGCGTCACCTCGCTGCTGGCCGAGGCCGGCATCAGCATCGACGCGGTGCTGCAGCGCGAGGCCGACGAGGTGGGCGGCGAGGGTTCGACGCAGACCGACCTGATCATCCTCACGCACGACACGCGCGAAGGCACGCTGGACGAGGTGCAGGCCCACTTGCAGAGCCTGCCCAGCGTGCTGGCGCCGATCGTGCGCATCCGCAAGGAAGAGTTGAGCTGAGCGCCATGAGATACCTCTCCACCCGCGGCGACGCCACGCCGCGCCGCTTCTGCGAGATCCTGCTGGAGGGTCTGGCGCCGGACGGCGGCCTGTACATGCCCGAGCGCTATCCGCAGGTCGATGCGGCGACGCTCTCGACGTGGCGCGGCCTGCCGTACCACGAACTGGCCTTCGAGATCCTGTCGCTGTACATCGACGACATCCCGGCCGACGACCTGCGCGCGCTGTGCGCGAAGACGTACACGGCGGAGGTCTTCGGCAGCGAGGACATCACGCCCCTGCGCGAGCTGGAGGACGGCGTGTACCTCGAGGGCCTGTCCAACGGGCCCACGCTGGCCTTCAAGGACATGGCCATGCAGTTGCTGGGCAACCTGTTCGAGTACGAGCTGGGCCGGCGCGGCGAGGTGCTGAACATCCTCGGCGCCACCAGCGGCGACACCGGCAGCGCGGCCGAGTACGCCATGCGCGGCAAGCAGGGCGTGCGCGTGTTCATGACCTCGCCCGACGGGCGCATGAGCCCCTTCCAGCAGGCGCAGATGTTCAGCCTGCAGGACGCCAACATCCACAACATCGCCATCGCCGGCGTGTTCGACGACTGCCAGGACATCGTCAAGGCCGTGAGCAGCGACCTGGCGTTCAAGCGCAAATACCGCATCGGCACCGTCAACTCGATCAACTGGGCACGCCTGCTGGCGCAGGTCGTCTACTACTTCAAGGGCTGGTTCGAGGCGACGGGCCCCCAGGGCGGCGCAGTGAGCTTCACGGTGCCCAGCGGCAACTTCGGCAATGTCTGCGCCGGCCACGTGGCGCGCATGATGGGGCTGCCGATCCGCCGGCTGGTGGTGGCGACCAACGAGAACGACGTGCTCGACGAGTTCTTCCGTACCGGCGTGTACCGCGTGCGCGGCGCGGCCGACACGCACGAGACCTCCAGCCCGTCGATGGACATCAGCAAGGCCAGCAACTTCGAACGCTTCGTGTTCGACCTGGTGGGCCGCGACGGCGCCAGGACGCGCGCGCTGTTCGCCGACGAGGTCGGACGCACGGGCCGCTTCGACCTGAGCGGCGACCCGGCCTTCGCCGATGCGGCCGCGAAATTCGGCTTCGCCAGCGGCCGCAGCACGCATGCCGACCGGCTGGCGACGATCCGCGACACCGACAAGCGCTTCGCCGTGCTGGTGGATACGCACACCGCCGACGGGCTGAAGGTGGCGCGCGAGCACCGGGAGCCCGGCGTGCCGATGGTGGTGCTGGAGACGGCGCTGCCGATCAAGTTCGCCGCCACCATCGTCGAGGCGCTGGGCCGCGAGCCGGACCGGCCGGCGAAGTTCGAGGGCATCGAGCAATTGCCCCGGCGCGTGGTGCGGATGCCCGCCGATGCCGAGGCGGTGAAGCGCTATATCGCCGAGCATTGCGCCTAGCGAAGCCCGGCGGCGCGCCGCCGCCCACAACGAGCAGCAGACGATGAAAGTGATCGCCTTCGCGGGCTACTCCGGCGCCGGCAAGACCACGCTGGTGGAGCGCGTGATCCCCGAACTCCGGCGCCACGGGCAGCGCGTGTCGGTGGTCAAGCACGCGCACCATCGCTTCGACATCGACCACCCGGGCAAGGACAGTTGGCGCCACCGCGAGGCGGGCGCCTTCGAGGTGCTGGTCGCGTCCGACCGGCGCCTGGCGCTGATGCGCGAGTTCGAGCAGCCGGCCGAGCTGGACGTGCATGCGCTGCTGGCCGAGCTGCGCGCGGACGTCGACTGGGTGCTGGTCGAGGGCTTCAAGCTGAGCAGCCTGCCCAAGATCGAGGTCATGCGCCGCGTCGAGCCCGGCCAGGCGCCGCGGCCGGCGCTGTACCCCGGCGACGCGCGCATCTGCGCCATCGCCACCGACCGTCCCGATCACCTGCCTGCGCCCACC
Organism: Xenophilus sp.; assembly: GCF_044462705.1. Classification (NCBI taxonomy): domain Bacteria; kingdom Pseudomonadati; phylum Pseudomonadota; class Betaproteobacteria; order Burkholderiales; family Comamonadaceae; genus Xenophilus; species Xenophilus sp. The sequence goes on along the minus strand of NZ_JBIQNC010000199.1, from coordinate 521 downwards.
GATTTGCCGGTCTTCCACCTGGACGATGCCCCCGCCGTCGCGCACTGGCTGCTGGCCGGCGGCGGGCGATTCCACTACAACCCCGAGAGCCATGGCTGACCCGAACACCCCCCGACCGCCGCTGATGTCGCTGGACGACGCCCTGGCGCGCCTGCTGTCGCATGCCGCGCCGCTGCCGGGCGCCGACGAGGCCTCGACCTTCGAGGCGGACGGCCGCGTGCTGGCGCAGGACCTGGTGGCCGGCCTCACGGTGCCGCCGCGCGACAACAGCGCGATGGACGGCTACGCCGTGCGCAGCGCCGACTGCGCCGCCGCCGATGCCGTGCTGCAGGTGGCGCAGCGCATCCCCGCCGGCACCGTCGGCCAGCCGCTGGCGGCGGGCACGGCGGCGCGCATCTTCACCGGTGCTCCGGTCCCCGAGGGCGCCGACGCCGTGGTGATGCAGGAGGACGCCGAGGCGCTGGCGGCCGAGGAGGGGACGCAGGGCCTGGGCCGCGTGCGCATCCGCCAGGTGCCGGCGG
>NZ_JBIQNC010000198.1:0-8569 GCF_044462705.1 Xenophilus sp. | reverse complement strand
GACAGCGACAGCACGACGAAGGTGATGAAGAACAGCACCAGGCCCAGGTACATCAGCGCCGCCTGGTGCAGGCCGGCGCCGGCCTCGGCGAACTCGTTGGCCAGGGCCGAAGTGATGCTGTTGGCCGCCTCGAACAGCGACAGCGAGTTGAGCTGGTTCATGTTGCCGATGACGAAGGTGACGGCCATCGTCTCGCCCAGCGCGCGGCCCAGGCCGAGCATGATGCCGCCGACGACGCCGGCCTTGGTGTAGGGCAGCACGACCTTGCTCACCACTTCCCAGGTGGTCGAGCCCAGGCCGTAGGCGGATTCCTTCAGCAGCGGCGGCGTGACCTCGAACACGTCGCGCATCACCGAGGCGATGAAGGGAATGATCATGATGGCCAGGATGATCCCGGCCGACAGGATGCCGATGCCCACCGGCGGGCCCGACACCAGCGCACCCAGGTACGGCACGCCCGCCAGCAGCTTCTGCAGCGGCTGCTGCACCCAGGTCGAAAGGATCGGCCCGAACACCAGCAGGCCCCACATGCCGTACACGATGGAGGGCACCGCGGCCAGCAGCTCGATAGCGGTGCCCAGCGGGCGCTTGAGCCAGGAGGGCGACAGCTCGGTGAGGAACAGCGCGATGCCGAAGCTCACCGGCACGGCGATCACCAGCGCGATGAGCGAGGTGGCCAACGTGCCGTAGATCATCACCAGGCCGCCGTACTCGTTGGTGACCGGGTCCCACACGCTGCTGGTGAGGAAGCCCAGGCCGTACTTGGCGATCGCGGGCCAGGCGCCGACGATGAGCGACAGCAGGATGCCGATGAGCAGCGCCAGCGTCAGCAGCGCGGCGCCCTTGGCGGCCCAGCCGAAGAGCCGGTCGGCCATCGGGCCCGAGCGGGCCTTCTTGGCGGGAGGAGGCGTGGCCGCGCGCGCGCCGGCGCGGGCCGGGCTCAGCTCCAGCGCGCCGGGGTCGGCCGTGAGGGTGGAAGACAAGGCGTGCTCCGTTGCGGGCCGGCGCTCAGGCAAGGTGCTTGCACTCAACGGCCGGCCCTCGTGGTTTCTTCTTGTGTGTGTGCGGGCGGCGGCGATCAGTCCAGCGCGATCGACTTGCCCTGGCCGTCCTTGACGTCGGACCAGGCCTTGACGATGGCCGTCTTCACGCTGGCGGGCATCGGCACGTAGTCCAGGTCGCCGGCGGTCTTGTCGCCGTTCTTGTAGGCCCAGTCGAAGAAGCGCAGCACGGTCGAACCCTGGGCCGGCTTGTCCTGCACCTTGTGCACCAGGATGAAGGTCGCGCCGGTGATGGGCCACGAACCCTCGCCCGGCTGGTTGGTCAGGATCTGGTAGAAGCTCTTGTCCCAGGCGGCACCGGCGGCGGCGGCCTTGAAGGCGGCGTCATCGGGGGCGACGAACTTGCCGGCCTGGTTCTGCAGCAGCGCGTAGGTCATCTTGTTCTGCTTGACGTAGGCGTACTCGACGTAGCCGATCGAGTTGGGCAGGCGGCCCACGAAGGCGGCCACGCCCTCGTTGCCCTTGCCGCCGGCGCCGGTCGGCCAGTTCACGGCGGTGCCCTCGCCCACCTTGTCCTTCCACTCGGCGTTGACCTTGCTCAGGTAGTTGGTGAACAGGAAGCTGGTGCCGGAGCCGTCGGCGCGGCGCACCGGGGCGATGGCGGCGTCGGGCAGGTTCAGCGAGCCGTTGAGCGCCTTGATGGCCGGGTCGTTCCACTTGGTGATCTTGCCCAGGTAGATGTCGCCCAGCACCTGGCCGCTGAGCTTGAGCTCGCCCGGCTTGATGCCCTGGATGTTCACGACGGGGATCACGCCGCCGATCACGGTGGGGAACTGCAGCAGGCCCTTGGCGCTGAGGTCCTCGTCCTTCAGCGGCGCGTCGGAGGCGCCGAAGTCCACCGTCTTGGCCTCGATCTGCTTGAGGCCGGCGCCGGAGCCGACCGACTGGTAGTTGATCTTCACGCCGGTGGCCTTGTTGAAGTCGGCCGCCCACTTGGCGTACAGCGGCGCCGGGAAGCTGGCGCCGGCGCCGGTGGCTTCCTGCGCGAAGGCAGCGGAGAAGGCGGTGGCCGCGGCCAGGCCGACGGAGGCGAATCGGAGGATGGTGTTCATTCGGGCTTCCTTTCGAAGGGAGTCATGCGCCCCGGACCGGGGGTTGCCGCGGACTGTAGGAAGCTTGTGTGACAGCGATGTGACACGAAAAAATGCCGCGCTGCCGAGTGAGGAACGCATTCGCCGCCGTGAACGGAAGATGACGCCGTCACGCGGTTGTCACACGGCCCGCACACCATGGCGGCCCCGGGCGCGCCGTTACCATCCAGGCTTTGCCCGGCACCTCTTTCATGCAGAACGGCACCCGCCTCGCCGCCGTCGACCTCGGCTCGAACAGCTTCCGCCTCGAAATCGGGCAGGTGGACCACGACCAGATCCACCGCAGCGAATACCACAAGGAAACCGTGCGCCTGGGCAATGGCCTGGACAGCGCACGCAACCTCACGCCCGAGGCGATGCAGCGCGGCTGGGACGCGCTGGCCCGCTTCGGCGAGCGGCTGGCCGGCTTCAAGCGCGCCCAGGTGCGCGCCGTGGCCACGCAGACGCTGCGCGAGGCGCGCAACCGCGACGAGTTCCTGCTGCGCGCGCGCACTGTGCTGGGCTTCGGCATCGACGTCATTCCCGGCCGCGAGGAAGCGCGCCTGATCTACCAGGGCGTGGCGCACCTGCTGCCGCAGGGCGAGGCGAGCGATGCCGAGCGCCGGCTGGTCATCGACATCGGCGGACGCTCCACCGAGCTGATCGTCGGCCGGCGGCTGGAGCCGCTGGCGACCGAGTCCTACCGCGTGGGCAGCGTCGCCTGGTCGATGAAGCACTTCGCCCAGGGCCAGTTCACCGCCGGCGCCTTCCGCCACGCCGAGATCGCCGCGCAGGCGGTGCTGGACGACGCCCTCGGCTTCTGCACGCGCGACCGCTGGGACGTGGCCTACGGGGCCTCCGGCACCATCGGCGCGGTGGGCGACATCCTCGCCGCCGCGGGCGGCGCGCCGGGCATGGTCACGCGCGAGGGGCTGGACTGGCTGCTGGAGCGCCTGCTCAAGGCCGGCAGCGCCGACAAGCTGCGCCTGGAGGGCCTGCGCGAAGACCGCAAGGCCGTCATCGGCGGCGGCCTGGCCGTGCTGCGGGCGCTCTTCTCCCTGCTCGACATCGAGCGCATGAACGTGGCGCAGGGCGCCCTGCGCCACGGCGTGCTGTACGAACTGCTGGAGCGCGACGAAGGCGTGGCGGACCTGCGCGACAGCGCCGTCCAGCGGCTGGCCTCGCGCTTCGGCGCCGACGCGCAGCAGGCGCGGCGCGTGGGCGACACCGCCTCGGCGCTGTACCTGCAGCTCGTGCCCGAGGCGCGCGGCGGCGCCACCACCAGCCGCGCCGGCCGCAGCCTGCGCAAGCTGCGCTGGGCGGCGCAGCTGCACGAGGTGGGCATGCAGATCTCGCACAGCGACTACCACAAGCACGGCGCCTACGTGCTCGACAACGTCGATGCGCCGGGCTTCACCGTCAACGAGATGCACGTGCTCAGCCAGCTCGTGCTGGGCCACCGCGGCAAGCTGCGCAAGGTGGAAGCCTCGCTGGCCGCCGACGAGGCCTTCGCCGCGCAGCTGCTGTCGCTGCGGCTGGCGGTCATCCTGTGCCACGCGCGGCGCGACCCGGCCCCCGGCGCGCTGGCCCTGGAAGCGGCCGGCCCCCGCGCCTTCGGCATCCGCTGCACGGCCGACTGGGCCGAGCGCCATCCGCAGTCGGCCCACCTGCTGCGCGAGGAAGTGCTGGCCTGGCAGAAGAGCGGCTGGCGGCTGGCGCTGGACGTGCGCTGAGCGCGGCGCGCCGCCGCCCGGCTACATCAGTTCCGGCGCCTGGACGGTCACCATCACCGTCTGCACCTCGCCGTCGCGCTCGCGGGTGCGCAGCCACCACACCGAGCCCTTGCGCACGGCGCAGCTGTCCTGCTTCAGGCCCATCAGCCGCGCCACCACCTGGCCGAGCGCGGGCTGGTGGCCCACCAGCAGCACCACCGACTTGCCGTTGGGCCAGCCGACGGCCTCCAGCAGGCCGTCGGCCGTCGCCTCGGGCGCCAGCTCCGGGCGCAGCTTGTACTTGCGGCCCAGCGCCAGCACGGTCTGCTCGCAGCGGCGCGCCGGGCTGCAGAGGATGCGCGTGCCGTCGGGCAGCTGGCGGTCCAGCCAGGCGGCCATGCGCTTGGCCTGCTTCTCGCCGCGGCCCGTGAGCGAACGCTCCAGGTCGTCGCAGCCCTCGGTCCAGTCTTCGGCTTCGGCGTGGCGCCAGAGGATCAGGTCCATGTCAGTGCCGCCCGGCCGCCCGAAGGCACTGACGCGCCCCCTTGGGGGGCAGCGAACCGCGAAGCGGTGAGTTGGGGGTCTGTTTCATCGGTCTCGTCAATCGCGCAGGGCTTCGCGGGTGCGGCCGCGGGAGGCGTAGCGGTCCATCAGCGCCTGCTGCGCGCCGTGCGCCTCGATCGCACGCGAGGCGCCCTCCTCGCCGGGATGCGTGTCGCCGTCCACCCGGCGGTACACGCCGTCGGCGCCCAGCTCCCAGGCGTCGCGGCCGTCGTGCAGGTAGGCCACCAGGCACTCGTCGATCAGGCGCTGGCGCAGCACCGGGTCGGTCACCGGCCAGGCCAGCTCGACGCGGCGCATCATGTTGCGGTTCATCCAGTCGGCGCTGGACAGGTACAGGTCCTCGTCCTCGCCGGCGCGGAAGTAGAAGACGCGCGAGTGCTCCAGGAAGCGCCCGATGATCGAGCGCACGCGGATGTTCTCGCTCACGCCCGGCACCTGCGCCGGCAGCATGCAGGCGCCGCGCACGATGAGGTCGATGCGCACGCCGCGCCGCCCGGCGCGCAGCAGCGCGGCGATCAGCGCCTCGTCGGTCAGCGCGTTCATCTTGGCGACGATGCGCGCGTCCTGCCCGGCTACCGCGGCGTCGGCCACGGCGTCGATGCGCTCGACCAGTTGCCGGTGCAGGTGGAAGGGCGCCACCCACATGCGGTTCATCTTCGGCAGGCGGCTCAGGCCGGCCAGGTGGACGAAGACGGCCTCCATGTCGGCGGTGAGCAGCGGGTCGGCCGTGAGGTGGCTGATGTCGGTGTACAGGCGCGCCGTCCTCGGGTTGTAGTTGCCGGTCGACAGGTGCCCGTAGCGCACCAGCCGGCGGCCCTCGCGCCGGGTGACGAGCAGCATCTTCGCGTGCGTCTTCAGGCCGACCACGCCGTACACCACCTGGGCGCCGATGGACTCCAGCGCCTCGGCCCAGTTGATGTTGGCCTCCTCGTCGAAGCGGGCCTTCAGCTCCAGCACCACCATGACCTCCTTGCCGCGGCGCACCGCCTCGCGCAACAGGTCCATCAGCTCCGAGTCGGCGCCGGTGCGGTAGATGGTCTGGCGGATGGCCAGCACGTCGGGGTCGCTCACCGCCTCGCGCAGGAAGTCGAGCACGCCGTCGAAGCTCTCGAAGGGCTGGTGGATCATCACGTCGCCGCGCTGCAGCCGGTCGAAGAAGGACTGGCCGGGCGAGAGATGCAGGGGGTAGGACGGCACGTAGGGCGGGAAGTGCAGTTCCTTGAAGCGCGGTTCGTCGGCCAGGTCGATCAGCTGCGCGAAGCGCGCGAGGTTCACCGGCCCGTGCACGCGGTACAGCGCCTGCGGCGGCAGGTTGAACTGCGCGAGCAGGAAGCTCGCCAGCGACTCCGCGCAACTGCTGGAGACCTCCAGCCGCACGGCTTGCCCGTAGTGCCGGTGCTGCAGGCCCTGGCGCAGCGCGGTGCGCAGGTTCTTCACGTCCTCCTCGTCCACCGCCAGGTCCGAGTGACGGGTGACGCGGAACTGCGAGAACTCGCCCACCTCGCGCCCCGGGAACATGGAATGCAGGTGCGCCCGCACGATGCTGGACAGCGCCACCACCAGCGTCTTGCCGCCCGAGACCCTGGCCGGCATGCGGATCAGGCGCGGCAGCACGCGCGGCACCTTGAGGATGGCGATCGGGTTCTCGCGGCCGAAGGCGTCCTTGCCGGCCAGCCGCACGATGAAGTTCAGCGTCTTGTTGGCCACCTGCGGGAAGGGGTGCGCCGGGTCCAGGCCCACCGGCACCAAGAGCGGCCGCACCTCGCGCTCGAAGTACTCCTGCACCCACTTGCGCTGCGCCGCGTCGCGCCGGCCGTGCGAGATGACCTGGATGCCCTCGCGCGCGAAGGCGGGCAACAGCTCGTCGTTGTACAGCGCGTACTGGCGCTCGACCAGCGCGTGCGCCGCGTCGGCCAGGCGCTCGAAGGACCCGGTGGTGTAGTTGCCCGTGAGCTCGCCCGCGGCCGCCGCCTGCAGGTGCGGCGCGGCGCGCACCTCGAAGAACTCGTCCAGGTTGGACGAGACGATGCACAGGTAGCGCAGGCGCTCCAGCAGCGGCACCTCGGGCCGCTCGGCCCAGTTGAGCACGCGGCGGTTGAAAGCGAGGATGCTGTGGTCGCGGTCGAGCAGCGCCGGCGCGGGCCGGACCGCCGGCCGCACGGGCGGCGGCGCCGGCAGCGGCGGCACCGCGGGGAGTTCGGTCGACGGGACGGCGTCGCGTGGGGCGGTGTCGCGCGCGGGCTCGGAATTCGATGGCATGGCGGGCGGTTGGGGGACTGACATGACAGTCGCATGAACAACTGTCATGGAAGTGTCATTCAGCCACATGACATTCTCGTGACAGACACCACCCGGCCCGCGCCCCCGACGGCCTCAGGCGGCGCCGAACTGGCGCCGCCAGCGCGGCGGCAGGTCGGCGATGCGCAGCAGCATGGGCAGGTCGGCGGTGTTGAAGTCCGGGTCCCAGGCCGGCGCGCCCAGCACGCGCGCGCCCAGGCGCAGGTAGCCGCGGATCAGCGCCGGCGGCTCCACCGGCAGCGTGCCGTCGAGCCGGTCCACCGGCAGCGGCAGGCGCGGCTGCACCTGGTACTCGATGGGCGCCATGTGCGTGGCCGACACCTGGCGCCAGATGCTGGCGGCCGCGTCGCCGCAGGCTGCGCCGTGCCAGTTCATCGGGATGCTGGCGCAGCCGATCATGGTGTCCAGCCGGTTGCGGTGCATGAAGTCCGCCAGCGCGCCCCACAGCGCCAGGATCACCCCGCCCTGCCGGTGGTCGCGGTGCACGCAGCTTCGGCCCAACTCCACCATGCGCGTGCGCAGGCTGCGCAGGCGCGTGAGGTCGAACTCGGTGTCGCTGTAGGTGCCGCCGACCCGGCGCGCCTGCGCGGGCGTGAGCACGCGGTAGGTGCCGATCACGCGGCCGGAGGCCTCCTCGCGCACCAGCAGGTGCTCGCAGAAGTCGTCGAACAGGTCCACGTCGTGGCCCGGCAGCGGCGTGGCCAGGCGCGCGCCCATCTCGCCGGCGAACACCTCGTGGCGCAGCCGCTGCGCGGCGCGGACCTCGTCCTGGTGGCGGGCCCAGCCGACCGTCAGGCCGGAGGACGCCGCGGGCGCGGCCGGCGGCGCGGCGGGGGCGGCGGCCTCGGGCCACACGGTGCCGCGCAGCCCGAGGCGGGCCAGGGCGAGGGTCGGCGTCGGGAGTTCTTTCATTCGGTGCTTCGGAAGAAAAGGGCTTTGACTGTGGGTTGCGCGGCAGTCTGCGCAGGCCCCATGAAGCGCGCATGTCATGACTGTGGCAATTGCATGACGGCGGGCGCCGCCGCGCCGCCCGGTATAAGCTGGTGCGCCTGTTCTTCACCCTCTCCCGCCCTGCCATGCCCCAAGCGCCGATCGAAGTCCATTCCTGGCCCACGCCCAACGGCCACAAGGTCCACATCATGCTGGAGGAGTGCGGCCTGCCCTGGCGCGTGCACCCCGTCAACATCGGCAAGGGCAAGCAGTTCGAGCCCGGCTTCCTGGCGATCAGCCCGAACAACAAGATCCCGGCCATCGTCGACCCGCAGGGCCCGGACGGACAGCCGATCTCGCTGTTCGAGTCCGGCGCCATCCTCGTCTACCTGGCGGGCAAGACCGGCCGCTTCCTGCCCGAAGGCGACCGCGCGCGCTACCAGGTGCTGCAGTGGCTGATGTTCCAGATGGGCGGCGTCGGCCCCATGCTGGGCCAGGCGCACCACTTCCGCCTGTATGCGCCCGAGAAGATCCCCTACGCCATCGACCGCTACACCAACGAGGCGAAGCGCCTGTACGGCGTGATCGATCGGCAATTGGGCCGCACGCCCTGGATCGCCGGCGACGACTACAGCATCGCCGACATCGCCATCTTCCCGTGGCTGCGCAGCTGGCAGAACCAGGGCATCGTGCTCACCGACTACCCGCACCTGAAGAAGTGGTTCGACACCATCGCCGCGCGGCCGGCCGTGCAGCGCGCCGTGCAGGTGATGGCCGACCTGCGCAAGCCGCTCACCGACGACAAGTCGCGCGACATCCTCTTCGGCAAGACCCAATACCAGAAACGATAGAATCGCGCGCTTGTCGGAGCGTAGCGCAGCCTGGTAGCGCATCTGCTTTGGGAGCAGAGGGTCGCGAGTTCGAATCCCGCCGC
>NZ_JBIQNC010000197.1:0-8602 GCF_044462705.1 Xenophilus sp. | reverse complement strand
CGGTCAGCTTCGAGCCCTCCTGGTAGGAGCCGATGTCGCCTGCGAGCAACAGAAGGTCGGCGCCCGGTGCCGGCACCGCCTGGAACCCGGGGTAGTTTTCGAGGTGCAGGTCCGACAGGAGCTGGAGCTTCATGGTCGGGGCAGTCTAAGGCGGCCGGCAGGGAGCCGCCGGCGCGTGCGGAACCGCACGGCCCATGTCCCGCCGGCGCGCTGCCCATGCACGTTCCGCATGGATTGGGGGCTGTAAAAACTAGGGATAACCCTTAATCTATGGTCCATCGATAACGACGGCGTGGCCTGGGTGCCATGCAAGATCATGTTCAGTCTGCTTTCGCTGATGTTCCGTTTCCCGCGCACCCTGGCCGGTGCCGCCCCCGCCAACCCGGCGGCGGCCCTGCTCGAAAGCGCCGAATCGCGCGCGGGCCTGGACCCGTACCACGCGCACGAGCTGCGCGAAGCCGCGGCCGCCTGGCTGCGCGTCGTGCGCTGAATCGCGCCGGACGAGTTTCCCTTTTCGTTCAATCCCGCCCGGTCCCGTCTGCGGGATCGAGTGAGCGCGCGAAGGCGTCGCCCGCCACGCGCAGCAGCATGCGGCGCAGCCACACATGCGCCGGCGCGCCGTGCAGCCGCCGGTGCCATAGCGCATCCACGTGCACTTGCGGCACAGTGAGCGGCAACTCACGGACGATCAGGTCGGTGCTCATGCCCGGCGTGTCGACGAAGTGCCGGGGCAGCACGGTCAGCAGGTCCGAGGTCGCCACCACCCGCCCGGCGGTGAAGAACTGGTTGGCGGTGAGCACGATGAGCCGCTGGCGCCCGATGGCGGCCAGCGCCTCGTCGACGAAGCCCCAGGGCCGCCCGGAGAAGCTCACCAGCAGATGGCGCGCGGCGCAGTAGTCGTCCAGCGTCAGCGGCCCGTCGGCCAGCGGGTGGCCGCGCCGCATCACGCACACGTAGCTTCCCACGTACATCCGGTGGGTCTCGAAGGCCACCGCCTCGCCGGCCTGGGCGCGGGCGGTCAGGTCGGTCATCACCGCCGGGAAGTAGCCCACCGCCAGGTCCACCTCCTCTTCCGCCAACAGGCGCCGCGGGTCGCGGGTGGTCAGCGGCACCACGCGCAGCGACACGCCCGGCGCCTCGCCGGCCAGCAGCCGCGCCGCGCCCGGCAGCAGCTCGGCGGCGGTGGCGTCGGCCATCGCCAGGGTGAAGGCGTTGTCGGCCAGCGCCGGCTCGAAGGCGGCCGGCACCAGCGAGTGCTCCAGCTGGCGCAGCGCGTCGCGCACCACCGGCCACAGCGCGGTCGCCCGGGGCGTGGGCTCGACGCCGGCGCCGGCGCGGCGCACCAGTTCGTCGCCCAGCGCCTCGCGCAGGCGCCGCAGGGCGTTGCTCACGGCCGGCTGGGTGATCGACAGGTTGCGCGCCGCGCGCGTCAGGCTGCGCTCGGCCATCACCTCGTCGAACACCCGTAGCAGGTTCAGGTCGAGCGTGCGGAAGTTGACATCCATAACCAGAATAAATGAACTACATCATGAATATAAATTTGGAAAACACTAGGGTAAACACTAATATCTGGTCATCGCGTTTCCACACTGTCCTACTGGAGGGCACCATGACTTCTTATTTCGTCTCCGTCGATCAACCGCTCCAACACCCCGGCGTCGAGCGCGCCGAGAAGGTCATCGCCTATGTCGGCGAGGCCCGCCGCAAGACCAGCGGCACCCGTGCCCTGGCCGCCGCCCTGCTGGCGGCGCTGGTGGCTGCCCTGGTCGCCGTGGCCGACACCTTCGTGTCGAACTGGGCCGACGGCAGCCTGCTGGCCGGCTGGATGGTCCTGTGGGCCGTGGGCTTCCTGGCCCTGGCGCTGTTCGCCAGCGCTGCCGGCTCGGCCGCCGCCCGCGTGGTCGGCGGCTGGCGTGCGCTGGAGCGCCGCGCCGCGGCCGCCCGTGCCGACGCGCAGTTCCTGGCCGCCGCCCGGCGCGACCCGCGCGTGATGAACGACCTGCAGGCCGCCATCACCCGCGCCCAGCCGGCGGACGACCTGGCCGCGCCGGCAGCCCCGGCCCAGCCGGCGGCCCGCATCGAGGCGGCGCCCATGCCGACGCTCTACGAGGCGATGCAGCGCCTGAACAGCGGCCGCTACTACTGATCGGTACCGCGCCCCATGAAAAAAGCCGCCCATCCGGGCGGCTTTTTCTTTGCCTGCGCGCCGGATCAGGCGGCGAGCCGCTGCTCGATGGCGGCCTTGGTGGCGGGCAGCTCGCTGGGCAGGCGATGCGCCAGCTGCTCGAACAGCTCGGCGTGCAGCTTCAGCTCGGCCTCCCAGGCGGCCTTGTCGATGCTGGTCACCTTGTCGAACTGGGTGCGGGTGAAGTCCAGGCCGGTCCAGTTCAGGTCCTCGTAGCGCGGGCTCACGCCGAACACGTGCTCGGCGCCCTGGCCCTGCCCCTCGACGCGGTCGATCATCCACTTGAGCACGCGCATGTTCTCGCCGTAGCCGGGCCAGACGAACTTGCCGTCCTCGCCCTTGCGGAACCAGTTCGTGGTGTAGATCTTCGGCAGCTTCGCGCCCGCGGCCTGGAGCTTGTCGCCCAGCGTGAGCCAGTGCTGGAAGTAGTCGCTCATGTTGTAGCCCATGAAGGGCAGCATGGCGAAGGGGTCGCGCCGCACCACGCCCTGCGCGCCCGCGGCGGCGGCGGTGGTCTCGCTGCCCATGGTGGCGGCCATGTACACGCCCTCGACCCAGTTGCGCGCCTCGGTCACCAACGGCACGGTGGTGGAGCGGCGGCCGCCGAAGATGAAGGCGTCGATCTTCACGCCCTTGGGGTCGTCCCAGGCCTCGTCCAACGCCGGGTTGTTGGTGGCGGCCACGGTGAAGCGGGCGTTGGGGTGTGCGGCCTTGGCGCCGGTCTCGCGGGCGATCTGCGGCGTCCAGTCACGGCCCTGCCAGTCGGTCAGGTGCGCGGGCAGTTCCTTGCCGGGGGCGTCGGCCTCCATGCCTTCCCACCACACGTCGCCATCGTCGGTCAGTGCGACATTGGTGAAGATGACGTCCTTGTCCAGGCTCGCCATGCAGTTGGGGTTGGTCTTGTAGTTGGTGCCGGGCGCGACGCCGAAGTAGCCGGCCTCGGGGTTGATGGCGCGCAGCGCGCCGTCGGGCTGCGGCTTGATCCACGCGATGTCGTCGCCGATGGTGGTGACCTTCCAGCCCTCGAAGCCCTTGGGCGGCACCAGCATCGAGAAGTTGGTCTTGCCGCAGGCGCTGGGGAAGGCGGCGGCCACGTGGTACTTGCGGCCCTCGGGATTGGTCACGCCCAGGATGAGCATGTGCTCGGCCAGCCAGCCCTCGTCGCGGCCCATGTTGGAGGCGATGCGCAGCGCGAAGCACTTCTTGCCCAGCAGGGCGTTGCCGCCGTAGCCGGAGCCGTAGCTCCAGATCTCGCGCGTCTCGGGGTAGTGGACGATGTACTTGGTCTTGTTGCAGGGCCAGGCGACGTCCTTCTGGCCGGGTTCCAGCGGCGCGCCGACGGTGTGCACGCAGGGCACGAACTCGCCCTCGGCGCCCAGCACGTCGTACACGGCCTTGCCCATGCGGGTCATGATCTTCATGTTGACCGCGACGTACGGGCTGTCGGACAGCTCGACGCCGATGTGGGCGATGGGCGAGCCCAGCGGGCCCATGCTGAAGGGCACCACGTACATGGTGCGGCCCTTCATGCAGCCGTCGAACAGCGGCTGCAGGGTGGCGCGCATCTCGGCCGGGGCCATCCAGTTGTTGGTGGGGCCGGCGTCTTCCTTCTTGGCGGAGCAGATGAAGGTGCGGTCTTCCACGCGGGCGACGTCGCTCGGGTCGGACCAGGCGAGGTAGGAGTTGGGGCGCTTGGCGGGGTTGAGCCGGCGGAAGGTGCCGGCGTCGACCAGTTGCTGGCAGAGCCGGTCGTATTCCTCCTGGCTGCCGTCGCACCACTCGATGCGCTCGGGCTTGCACAGGGCGGCCATCTCGGCCACCCAGGCGATCAGCTTGGGGTTCTTGACGTCAACGGGCGCCTGGACGGCCAGCCCCTTCACGGCTGCGTTCATCGAAATCTCCTGGAGATGAAAAATACGTCGTCTTTTCGAACGACGCTCACGCCGCGCCGGACGGGCGGGCAAGCGCCGTTGGAGAAAACGTCTTCAGCTCGGAGAAATGGCCGGGGGCGGGGCCGATGAAGCGCCCCGCCGGTGTCCGTCAGGCCAGATAGACGGCGATCGACGCCAGCAGCAGCATCATCACGGCGCCGACCAGGGGCAGCACGATGGGGATCAACGGCACGACGGCCTCGACGGCGTCCTGCTCGACCTGGGCGTCATGGCCCGGCTCGACGGGGGTGGGGTGGGACATCTTCCTGAACCTCGGTTCTTCTCGAAACTGCATCAATTTTACAAGCCGGGGTCCGCCGGGCCCTGTCAGCGTTTTTCCCCTGCCTCGAATCCCGCATGGTGCAACGCATCGATCACCGTCGCGAGGTGCTCGCGGCCGCGGGTCTGGAGCACCAGCTCGATGTCCACGTTCTGCGCCGCCTGCAGGGTGAAGGCGCGCTGGTGGTGCACCTCGTCGATGTTGGCGCCCGCTTCGGCCACGGTGGCCGTGATGCGGGCCAGCGAGCCCGGCACGTCGCGCGCGCTGACTTGCAGCCGCGCCAGCCGGCCGGCGCGCACCATGCCGCGCTCGATGATCGCGGCCAGCAGCAGCGGGTCGATGTTGCCGCCCGAGAGCACCAGGCCGACCTTCCGGCCCCGGAAGCGCTCCGGATGCCGGATCAGCGCCGCCAGCCCGGCCGCGCCGGCGCCTTCCACCAGCGTCTTCTCGATCTCCAGCAGCATCAGCACCGCCTGCTCGATGTCGCCCTCGTCGACCAGCACGAGGTCGTCCACCAGCCGGGCGATCAGTTCGCGCGTGCGCTCGCCCGGCGCGCCCACGGCGATGCCCTCGGCGATGGTGCTGGTGCCGCCCTCGTGGTGCGTGCCCTTGACGGCGTTGACCATGGCCGGGAAGCGCGCCGTCTGCACGCCGACGATCTCGATGCCCGGGTTGCGCGCGCGCGCCGCCACCGCCATGCCGGCGATCAGCCCGCCGCCGCCGACCGAGACCACCAGCGTCTCGAGGTCAGGTACCTCGTCGAGCATCTCCAGCGCCACGGTGCCCTGGCCGGCGATGATGTCGTCGTCGTCGTAGGGATGGACGAAGGCCAGCCCCTCGCACGCCGCCAGTTCGTCGGCATGGGCACGCGCCGCCTCCAGCGAGTCGCCGTGCAGCACCACGCGCGCGCCGAAGCCGCGCGTGCGCTCGATCTTCACGCCCGGCGTGAAGCGCGGCATGACGATGGTGGCCGGGATGCCCAGCCGCTGCGCGTGGTAGGCCACCCCCTGCGCGTGGTTGCCGGCCGACATGGCGATCACGCCCTGCCCGGCGCCGGCCTGCGCGACCTGGGCCATCTTGTTGCAGGCGCCGCGCTCCTTGAAGGAGGCGGTGAACTGCAGGTTCTCGAACTTCAGGAACACCTGCGCGCCGACGATCTGCGAGAGCGTGCGCGATTCCACGCAGGGCGTTCGCAGCACCTGCCCTTCGAGCCGCCGGGCGGCGCGTTCAACGTCGTCGATGTCCACCATGCGCGACATTGTGAGGCTTGCGACACACTCAGGGTTATTCCTCTGGTCCCGGCTTCCACAAGCCTATGGGTTGCGCTATGGTGGCGCACGGCTGGTCCCCACGGCCGCACAGTTTCCTGGAGGGTTCCGAATGGGCAAACGTTCCGGTGTCGACGGTCTCAGCGCACTGTCCCGCGGGCAGGCCCTGCCCTCGCCCGGTCTGCGCGAGGCGCCCGTGCTGGAGCTGATGTGCTCGCACTTCGTGCTGACGCTGGCGGCCAAGCAGGGCCCCAAGTTCAACGTGCGGCGCGACTTGAACGGCCTGCTCTCGCTCACCGGGCGCCACATGGTCTGGCCGGGCTCGGTGCTGGAGCGGCTGCGCGAGTTCCTGGCGCGCCGCTGCGCCGGCAACGAGGTATGGAAGGGCGTCGAGTCGCTCGACAACCGCACGCTGCTGGAGCGCCACGGCGTGTGGCGCGGCCCCTACGAGGAAGGCACGATCTTCTTCTACCTGGACGAGTACGCGAAGGACCAGCCCAAGGACCTGCTGCTGGTGCTCTCGGTCACCCGCGACTGGCTCACGCAGATGCTGCGCAAGCAGAGCACGCTGGTCGAGAAGAACATCGACGCTCTGGCCGGCCTGCTGCAGCTCAACAAGGCCGAGCGCGCGCTGCTGCTGTACGGCACGCTGGCGCGCTACCAGCGCGACCTGCGCTCGCTGCTGGTGGAGTTCAAGGTCAACAACGCGCCCGAGGCCTACGCCGCCATCGCCGAGGTGGCGGGCGTGAGCGCCAGCGAGGTGGGCGAGGCGCTGCGCGCCGGCTCGCGGCTGGAGCGCATCGGGCTGGTGGAGAACCTGATCTCCGAGCACAACATCACCGACCTGGCCGACCTGATGAAGGTCAGCGAGAAGCTGCCGCCGGTGCTGATGCGCGAGTACCGCGACGAGAGCGAGTTGATGGCGGTGTTCACGCGGCCGTCGAGCAAGAGCGCGCTGACGGAGCAGGACTTCGCCTTCGTCGCCGACGACGCGCAGATGCTGGTGACGCTGCTGCGCGCCGCGGTGGCGCGCAAGGAGCCGGGCGTGAACGTGCTGCTCTACGGCCCGCCCGGCACCGGCAAGACCGAGCTGGCCAAGGTGGTGGCGCAGGCTGCCGGGCTGGAGCTGTACGAGGTGGAGTACGCCGACCGCGACGGCAATTCGCTCAGCGGCCGCGACCGCTACCGCTCGCTGCAGATCGCGCAGGTCTTCCTCAAGGGCAGCGCGCAGGCGGCGCTGCTGTTCGACGAGGTGGAGGACGTGTTCCCGCCGATCAGCACCGAGGCGGCGCAGTTCATGGCGCGCGCCGAGCAGATCGCGGCGCCCTCGGGCGGCATGTCGGGCAGCGTGAGCGGCAAGGCCTGGGTCAACCAGATCCTCGAATCCAACCCGGTGCCCACGCTGTGGGTCACCAACCGCATCGAGCAGATCGACCCGGCCTTCCGCCGGCGCTTCGCCTACCACCTCGAGCTGAAGTCGCCGCCGCCCGGCGCGCGCGAGCAGATCGTGCGCAAGGCGCTGGAAGGCGTGCCCGTCACCGAGGCCTTCGCCGCGCAGCTGGCCGAGCGCAAGGGCCTGACGCCGGCGCAGATCCGCACCGCGGTGCGCTTCGCCGGGCTGGCCGGCGGCGAGGGCGCCTCGGCCGAGTCGCTCATCGAACGCCAGCTGCGCAACGCCGACCTTGCGCTGGGCAACACCGCCGGCCGCACGCGCGGCGAGCGGCTGCAGGTCACGACCTGGGACCTGGACATGCTGCACGTCGAGACGCGCTTCCCGATCCCACGCATCGCCCTGGCGCTGAAGGCGCGCGGCCACGGCACGCTGTGCTTCTACGGCGCGCCCGGCACCGGCAAGACGGCGCTGGCCGAGCACATCGCGCGCGCCATCGGCCGGCCGCTGATCATCAAGCAGGCCAGCGACCTGATGAGCAAGTACGTCGGCGAAACCGAGCAGGCGATGGCCGCGATGTTCCGCGAGGCCGAGGCCGAGCAGGCCGTGCTGCTGCTGGACGAGGCCGATTCCTTTTTGCAGGACCGGCGCGGCGCGCAGCGCACCTACGAGGTCACCGAGGTCAACGAGATGCTGCAGGGCATGGAGCGCTACCGCGGCGTGTTCGTCTGCACCACCAACCTGATGGAGCGGCTGGACCAGGCCGCGCTGCGCCGCTTCACCTTCAAGATCAAGTTCATGCCGCTCACCGCCGAGCAGCGCGAGCGCATGTTCGTGACCGAGGCGCTGGGCGGCGACGCGGCGGCGATGACGCCGGCGCTGCGCGCGCGGCTGGCGCGGCTGGACCAGCTCGCGCCCGGCGACTTCGCGGCGGTGAAGCGCCAAGCCGACATCCTGGCGGCGGACTTCTCGGCCGACGAGTTCATCGAGCAGCTCGAATCGGAGCACCGCATCAAGCCCGAAGTGCGCGAGGCGCGCGGCATGGGCTTCGTGCATTGAACTGAACCACCCCGTTTGGGCTTCCTCACTGCGTGTGGAAGCCCCATCCCCCTCAAGGGGCGCACCCAGCGGTCCGGCCAAGCCGGTCCCGCGGGTGCACTGGCATGGCCTGCTCCGCGGCCGCTTGATGTGGTGTCCGCGACGCCGTTTACGGATGACCGATACCGGGCGTATGCGCGTCCGGGGCCGCCATGCCTGCCATCGCCACCACCGGCTTGGCCCAGTCGGGCACGCGCTGCAGGGCGGCGACGTCGTCCATCGCCGGCCAGGCCAGCCGCCCGCGCTCGATCACGGCCACGCGCAGCGGGTCGGGCACGGGCTGGCCCGGCGCCACGGTGATGCTGTTGTCGTAGAGCTGCGCCTGGGCCAGGTGCGGCAGCAGGGCGATCAGGTTGGCCACCGCGGCGGGCCAGCGCTCGCGGATCTTGGCCTCGGGGATGTCGTGGCCGCCCCGGGCCACGCGGGCCCGGACGCGCGCGATGTGCAGTT
>NZ_JBIQNC010000196.1:0-8675 GCF_044462705.1 Xenophilus sp. | reverse complement strand
CTGCTGCCCGAGAACCTGTCCACGCTGGCCATCATCCCGCTGCAGATGCGGCTGGTCTACCAGATCGGCCAGAGCTACGGCTACGAGCTGGACAGCGGCCACATCAAGGACCTGCTCGCGACCCTCGGCGTGGGCCTGACCTCGCAGTACCTGGAGCAGGCCGGCCGCAAGCTGCTCGGCGGCCTGCTGGGCAGGGCGGGCAAGGGCCTGCTCGGCGGGCTGGGCCGCCAGGCGGTGAGCAGCGGCATGAGCTTCGCCGCCACCTATGCGCTGGGCCACGTCGCCAACCAGTACTACGCCGGCGGCCGGACGCTGGGCACGCAGATGCTGCGCGATGCCTACCAGCACGTGATGGCCGACGGCCGCCAGCTGCAGGCGCAGTACCTGCCGCAGATGCAGGAGACGGCGCGCGGGCTGAACGCGGCGAAGATCCTGCAGATGGTGCGCGGCGGCTGAGCAGGCGCCGGGACGTTGACGCACGTCAAGCGACTGCCCGTACCCGGTGTCAAGCTGGCCACTGCCGGCGTGACCCTGCATGCCGAGCGACCTGGAGGCACCATGACCGGCTCGACACATCCGAAGCGGCCGCGCGCGGATTCCGCGCCCGGAAACCACGGCACGTTCTCCCAAGGGGCGCCGCCTGCGCTCGACCCGTGGCTGTGGAGTTCCGTCGCGGCCGACGTGGCGCTGGCCTCGCGAGCCGGACCCGAGGGGCTGGAGGCGCGCCGCGCGCGCCGGCTGCAGCGGCTGCTGAGCGCGGCCGCGCGGCACTCGCCGCTGTGCGAACGCATGCTCAGGGGGCGGGACCTGTCGCGCCTGCGCCTGCAGGATCTGCCGGTCATGCGCAAGGGCGAGTTGATGCGGGACTTCGACCGGTGGGTGGCTGACCCCTGCCTGCGGCTGGCGGCGCTGCGCCGCTTCGTCGGCGACGGCCGGCGCATCGCGGACGCCTTCCATGGCCGCTACGTGGTGTGGGAGAGTTCGGGCAGCAGCGGCGAGCCCGGCATCTTCGTGCAGGATGCGCTGGCCATGGCGGTGAACGATGCGCTGGAGGCATGGCGGCGCCCGCTGCTGCGCCCGCTGCAGCGGATGCTGGATCCGTGGTGGCTCGGCGAGCGCGTGGCCTTCGTCGGCGCCATCGACGGGCACTTCGCCAGCACGGTGTCGATCGAGCGCCTTCGCCGCCTCAACCCCCTGCTCGCCGGCCGGCTGCGGAGCGTGTCCTTCCTGTGGCCTGTCGAGCGCATCGTCGCCGCGCTGGAGGACTTCGCGCCCACCGTCCTGGCCACCTACCCCAGCGCGGCGATGCTGCTCGCGCGGGAGCGCAGGGCAGGGCGGCTGCGGTTGCCGGTGCGCGAGGTGTGGACCGGGGGCGAGGATCTCTCGCAGGCCGAGCGCCGCTTCATCGGGGACGCCTTCGGCTGCCAGGTCGCCAACAGCTACGGCGCGTCGGAGTTCCTGTCGCTGGCTTTTCAGTGCGAGCACGGGCATCTGCACCTGAACAGCGACTGGGCGATCCTCGAATGCGTGGACGCGCAGGGCCGGCCGGTGCCGCCGGGCCAGCCCGGCGCGACCACCTTGCTGACGAACCTGGCCAACCACGTCCAGCCGCTGATCCGCTACGACCTCGGCGATCGGGTCGTCGTCCACGCTTGCGCGTGCACATGCGGCTCCTGCCTGCCCGTGATCGAGGTGCAGGGCCGCAGCGACGACACCCTGCGCCTGCGCGGCCGCGCGCACCGCACGGTGGATGTGCTGCCGCTGGCCTTGAGCACCGTGCTGGAGGAGCAGGCCGGCCTGTACGACTTCCAGCTCGTGCAGCAGGGGCCGGGCGATCTGCTGCTGTCCACGGGCCTGCAGGGCGTGGAAGGCGACGAGGCGCTGCACCGGGCCCGCCGTGCGCTGGGCGACTTCCTGCGCAGCCAGGGCGCGGAGGGGATCCGCATCGACTGCCGCAGCGGCGAAGCCGCCCGGGCCCTTCGCAGCGGCAAGGTGCCGCGGGTGGTCGCTGCGCCCTGCCGGTGAGCGAGGCTGCCGGTCACGGCGGCGCGCCCCGCACCGCCGGCAGCCGGATCGCCACGTAGGCCATCCGGTGCTCGCGCAGGACCAGCAGCGCGACGTGCCGCCCCGGTCGCGCGGTCTTCAGGCCGCGTCGGAAGTCCTCGAGGCGGTCCAGCCGCACCCCGTTGACCGCGACGATCAGGTCGCCGGCGCGGATGCCCTCGCTGCGCGCCGCCCCGACGGCGTCGCGGACCAGCAGCCCGCCGTCGCTGCCCAGGAGGCGTCGCTGCGCGGGCGTGAGTTCGCTCAGGCTCAGGCCGAGTTCATCGTTTCCAGCCGATGGCAGCTCGGACGGTGGTGGTGCGGGCTTCCTGGAAGCCGCTTCCTCGGCGAGCGTGACGGAGATCGTCCGCTGCGCGCCCTCCCGCCAGACTGCCAGGCGGGCGAGGCTGCCGGCCGGGCGCGCGGCGATCTGCCGCAGCAGGCCGGTGAAGTGGCCGACCGGCGCGCCGTCCAATGCCGTGACGATGTCGCCCCGCGCCAGCCCGGCTGCCTGCGCAGGGCCGCCGGCCGCCACCCGGACGGTGAGCGCCCCGCCGGCGTGCCCGTCCTGGCCGAAGGCCTCGGCCAGCGCCGGCGTCACTTCCTGGAATTCCGCGCCCAGGCGCGAACGATGCACCCGGCCGTCGGCCTGCAACTGCGCCGCCACCTTCATGGCGAGGTCGATCGGCACGGCGAACGACAGGCCCATGTAGCCCCCGTTGCCGCTGAAGATCAGCGAGTTGATGGCGACCACCTCGCCGCGCGCGTTGAACAGCGGGCTGCCCGAACTCCCGGGGTTGATGGCCGCATCGGTCTGGATGAAGGGGATGTCGCCCGCCCCGTCGATGAAGCGGTCGATGGCGCTGACGACGCCGGAGGTGACGCTGCCATGGAAGCCGAAGGGTGCGCCGATGGCCGCCACCCAGTCGCCGGGCCGGATGGTCGAGGAGGTGCCGATGACGGCCGGCTGCAGGCCCTTGGCCTCGATCTTCAGCAGCGCGACGTCGCTGCGCGCGTCGGCGCCGAGCACCCTGGCGGGAAGCCGGCGTCCGTCGTCGAGGCGGACGTGCGCCTCGTCGATGCCCGCCACCACGTGGGCGCTGGTGAGGATCACGCCGTCGCTGGTGAGGATGACGCCGGACGCGAGATCGCGGATCTGGCTGACCCTGACCGTGGCGGGCAGCGGCCAGGCCAGCCGGTCCGCGAAGTCCAGTTCCGGCGCGAATTCCAGGTCGATGTCGGCCTCCGAGGCGTCGCGCCCGATGCGCAGCGTGCTGATGTCGACCACGCTGGCGCTGCGGCTGGCCACGAGCGCGGAGAAGGCTGCCTCCGGTGCCGTATCGGCCGAGGGGCGCC
Organism: Xenophilus sp.; assembly: GCF_044462705.1. Taxonomy (NCBI): domain Bacteria; kingdom Pseudomonadati; phylum Pseudomonadota; class Betaproteobacteria; order Burkholderiales; family Comamonadaceae; genus Xenophilus; species Xenophilus sp. The sequence goes on along the minus strand of NZ_JBIQNC010000196.1, from coordinate 5,276 downwards.
TCGGCGCATCAGGAACGGCAGAGCAGCCGACGAGGAGGCATGCGCCCAGGAGCCAGATGCAGGCCAACGCGGCCAGGCGCCGGTTCGTCGCTGGCGTGTGGCGGGCGTCGGGCATCGGGGCAGCCGGAGGCGGGGCCGGGCGTCGGGGCGGCCCGCTGCCGCGGCGGGCCTTCAAGTGGCAGAGGGCGACAGCACCGCGGGGCGCACGACGTCGCTGGATTCCTCGGCACTGCGGATGGCCGTCCCGAAGGCCTGCAGTTGGGCAGCGCAGCTGCCGTCGTCGATGCTGCGCATCGACAGCGAGGTGCTCAGCAGGGGCGCGCGCCCGATCAGTCGGGAGACTTCCGCGATGGCATCCGGCGCGCCGGTTCCGCCCATGACGCTCACCACGGCGGCAGGGGGCAGGTCGGCCCGGCGTTCGGCAATGAAGCTGCGCATCGGACCGGCCAGGCGCTGCATCCAGATGGGAGACACCAGCACCACGGCATCGAAGCCTTTGGGCGACGGCCCTTCGTAGCGCACGCGCGGCCGACGCCGCAGCGCCGAATCGAGCACGCAGCGCAGGGTGCCGGTCGCGCCGCGTCGCGGCCGGGTCTCCAGGACCTCCGCCATGCGCCAGTTCTGCTGGCTGCACAGCAGTTCCGCCACGCGGCGGGAGGTCCCCGTGTACGAGTAGAAGATCACCAGGGCGTTGCTCATCGTCATCTCCAGTTCCTGCGCTGGAGATCAATGTAGGACCGCGGGTCCGCCCCCGAGTTGACATGCGTCAAGCAAGCCATGCGGGCGGGCGCCGTGCCGTTCGTGGGGTGCCATTGACGCCCGTCAAGCCGGGCGCGGCCCCGCTTCCTATGCTTCGTGCATTGATGCTGCAGGAGATCGTGATGGCCCGCGACGACGATGTCTCAGTGCCGCTCGGAGACGACTGGCTGGCTCTGTGGGTGAACTTCCAGAGGAGCCTGCTCGGCGGCTGGGCCACCCAGATGGGCGCCCTGGGCGGCTGGGGCGCATGCTGGCGAGCGGTCGACCGCGAACTGTGGGACCAGTGGGCCGCCCGCTTTGCCGGCGGCGTTCCCATCGACGGCTAGTGCGGCGCCGGGGCGATTGCAGGCGGCCCACCACCTCTTGTTGCGGAGGGGACCGCGGTCGAATCTTGAACTGTTCAAGCCCGCCGCCGAAGCGACGCGCGCGGCGGGCCGTCCGGCTCAGGCGCCCGGGCGCGGTTCCGCGCCGCGATGGCGGCCTGGCCGCAACCTCGGCATCCAGGTGCGCCAGCCGGGCGCAGGATCCTTTCTTTCCGGGTAGCTCATGCGCACGCTTGCCAGTTCCTCCAGCCCCTTTTGCGTGATGGCAAGGACCTGGGCCCCGGTGGCCTTGCCCGAGAGCATCAGGGGATCGGACGGGGCCGGCACCAGCGCGATGACGAGGCCGGCCGCGCGCAGAAGCCGCACGCCATCGACATCCTCGGGCTCATTCAGCGTCAGTGGCAGCCGGGAGCGCGCAATCCGGCTGAGCAGTTCCATGGCCATGGCATTACCTCCTTGACTCGTTGACCATCGACGAACGACGCACGTTGTCCGCGCATTCCTGGCGACAGAGGAAGCGCACCGCGAATGCTTGCACAGCCCCGCCCCTCTTTGCAAACCCCGCGTTGAAAACGGGGTTGAACTCCTACAGCGCCATCGAATCCGGGCGACATCGGAACGCGGTCTCGGCGGGCGCGGCGCCCGAACCGGCACGGCGCCTCCTGCATCACACTGGGGCTCATGAGATTCCGTCATGCCATGCCTTTCGGTGCGGCCCTGCCGGCGGGCGGGGGCGTGGACTTCCGCCTGTGGGCGCCGGGTGTGGCAGAGGTAGGGTTGGAATGGCAGCCGGCCGGCGCCGCGGATGCCTGGACGGCCCTGCCGCTCGCCGCGCAGCCAGGCGGATGGTTCGCCCGCCACGTGCCCGAGGCGTCGGCCGGCGCCCTGTACCGCTTCGTGCTGCCCGACGGCCTGCACGTGCCTGATCCGGCGTCGCGCCGCAACCCGCAGGACGTGCACGGCCCCAGCGAGGTGGTCGATCCGCTGGCTTTCGAGTGGCGGCACGGCGGCTGGCGCGGCCGTGCGTGGGAGGAGGCCGTGATCTACGAACTGCACGTCGGCACCTTCACGCCCGAGGGCAGCTTCGACGCGGCCCGCGCGAAGCTGGCGGAACTGGCCGCGCTGGGCATCACTGCCGTCGAGCTGATGCCGCTGGCCGACTTTCCCCGCGCGCGCGGCTGGGGCTACGACGGCGTGCTGCCCTTCGCGCCGGAATCCTCCTATGGTTCGCCGGCGCAGCTCAAGGCGTTCGTCGACGCGGCCCACGGCCTGGGCCTGATGGTGCTGCTGGACGTGGTCTACAACCACTTCGGCCCGGAAGGCAACTACCTGCACGCGCACAGCCCCGCCTTCTTCCATCCGGCACGCCGCACGCCGTGGGGTGCGGCCCTCAACTTCGACGCGGAAGAGGCGCCCACGGTGCGCAGCTTCTTCGTCCACAACGCCCTGTACTGGCTGGAGGAGTTCCGCTTCGACGGGCTGCGCCTGGACGCCGTGCACGCCATCCGCGACGACTCGCCGCGCCACCTCGTCGCGGAACTGGCCGAGGCCGTGCAGCAGGGCCCGGGCCGCGAGCGCGCCATCCACCTCGTGCTGGAGAACGACCTCAACCAGTCGCAGTGGCTCGCGCGCGACGCGGACGGCCGGCCGCTCGCCGCCACCGCGCAGTGGAACGACGACCTGCACCATGCGCTGCACGTGCTGGCCACCGGCGAGACCGACGGCTACTACGCGGACTTCGCCGAGGAGCCCCTGGCGCTGCTCGGGCAGGCGCTGGCGCAGGGCTTCGTGTACGACGGCAGCCGGTCCTCCGTGTACCGTGGCGGCGAAAGGCGCGGCGAGCCCACCGGCGGCCTGCCGCACACCGCCTTCGTCTCCTACCTGCAGACGCACGACCAGATCGGCAACCGCGCCTTCGGCGAGCGCATCGATGCCCTGGCGCGGCCCGAGACCGTGCGGCTTGCGCGCGCCATGCTGCTGCTGTCGCCGCACGTGCCGATGCTCTTCATGGGCGAGGAATGGGCGGCGCGCACGCCCTTCCTGTTCTTCTGCGATTTCGGGCCGGAACTGGCCGAGGCGGTGTCGAACGGCCGGCGCGAGGAGTTCAGTCGTTTCGCCGCCTTCGCGCAGGCCGAGGTGCGGGCGCGCATCCCTGATCCGAATGCCGAGAGCAGCTTTGCCGCCTCGCACCTGGACCGCGCCGAGCGCGGGCGCCCCGGCCACCGCGAGGCGCTGGCGGCGGTGCGCGCGCTGCTGGCCCTGCGGGCGCGCTGCATCGTGCCGCACCTGCCGTCGCGGCCCGGCTCCGGGCGATGGAAGGTGCAGGGCGACGTGCTCTACCTCCAGTGGACCCTGGTCGGCCGCGGCCGCGCGGCGGACCTGCAGATGGTCGCCCACTTCGGCGACTCCCCCCGGCGCGCGGCCGCGCCCACCGGCCGCGTCATCCACCGGCAGGGATGCCGGCGCCACCCGGCCGGCGGCCTGACGCTGGCACCCGGCGGCCTGTGCGTCGCGCTCGCGGAGGCTGCCCATGCATGAATCCCCCGACACGCTGCCGGCCGCCCGCATACCGCGCGCCACGTACCGCCTGCAGTTCCACGCCGGCTTCACCTTCGACGACGCCGTCGCCATCCTGCCGTACCTGCAGCGCCTGGGCGTGAGCCATGTCTACTGCTCGCCCATCCAGCGTGCGCGGCCCGGAAGCACCCACGGCTACGACGTGGTGGCGCACGGCGAGATCAACCCCGAGCTGGGGGGACACGAAGGCTACTGCCGCTTCTCGCAGGCGCTGCGCGCGCACGGCCTGGGCCAACTGCTCGACCTGGTGCCCAACCACATGGGCGTGCTCGGCGCCGACAACCCCTGGTGGACCGACGTGCTGGAGAACGGCCCGGCCTCCGCCTACGCCGGGTACTTCGACATCGACTGGGAGCCGATGGACGCCGACCTGCGCGGCAAGGTGCTGCTGCCGGTGCTGGGCGACGCCTACGGCCGCGTGCTCGATGCGGGGGAACTGGTGCTGGACCTCGACGCCGATGCGGGCCGCCTTGTCGTGTGCTACCAGTCGCAGCGCTTCCCGCTGGCGCCGGCCACCTACGCGCAGGTGCTGGCCCGCGCCGAGGGCATGGCCTGCGAACCGGCCGATGCCGTTCGTGCCCTGAGGCAACGGCCGGTGGAGCCCGCGCTGGAGCGCGCGGTGCGGGCAGCGCTCGCGGCCTGGAACCGCCCGGGCGAGCGCGACGCGCTGCACACGCTGCTGGAGGCGCAGCACTACCGGCTCGCCTTCTGGCGGGTGGCCTCGGACGAGATCAACTACCGGCGCTTCTTCGACATCAACGAGCTGGCGGCGCTGCGCATCGAGCGGCCGGAGGTCTTCGAGGCCACCCAGGGCCTCGCGCTGGACCTGGCCGCGCGAGGGTGGGTGGACGGCCTGCGCATCGACCACCCCGACGGCCTGCGCGACCCGGCGCAGTACTTCGCGCGCCTGCAGGAAGGCTACGCCCGCCGCGCCGGCCGCCCGCCGCCCGGCATCGATGCCGAGGGCCGGCCCGGGCGGCCGCTGTACGTGGTGGCCGAGAAGATCGCCACCGGCCATGAGGAGGTGCCCGGAGAGTGGGCCATCCACGGCACCACCGGCTACCGCTTCGCCAACGTCGCCGGCGGCGTCCTGGTCGACACCGCCGCCGAGGCCGCCTTCGGGCGCATCTGGCGCACCTTCACCGGCGAGAAGCGGCCCTTCTCCGAGATCGCCATCGAGGCCAAGCGCAGCGTCGTCGCCAACCCGCTGGCGTCCGACATGACCATGCTGGCCGCCATGCTGCTGCGCATCGCCCGCGCCGACCGGCGCACACGCGACTTCACTTTGAACAACCTGCGCCGCGCGCTGGCCGGCGTGGCGGCGTGCATGCCCGTGTACCGCACCTACGTCACGCCCGAGCGGGGCGCCTCGCCGCAGGACCGGCGCCTGATCGACGAAGCGGTGGACGCGGCGCGCGCGCGCAGCGAGCTGGCGGACGACAGCATCTTCCAATTCGTCCGGCTGGCGCTGCGCGGCGAGGCGCCGGCCGGCGGCGAGGTCCCGCAGGCGCTGCGCGAGCAGGTGCAGCGCTTCGCCGCGCGCTTCCAGCAGTTCAGCGCGCCGGTGGCGGCCAAGGGCGTGGAGGACACCGCCTTCTACCGCTGGTTCCCGCTGGC